>JASGGE010000015.1:0-35954 GCA_047605205.1 Siphonobacter sp. | reverse complement strand
GCGACAACAGACTAAACCCACCTTGGAAATTGACTTGATATGATGAAAGCAAACGACAGACAAATATTCAAATGATAAACGATGAAGTAAAAAAATATATTGACAAAAGCGTATTATGTTGGTTGGCGACTTGCAACAAACAGAACGAGCCGAATGTTTCACCAAAAGAAATGTTCACTTACAAAGACGACACAACATTGTTAATTGCCAATATTGCATCGCCTAACAGCATTGCCAACATTAAGGACAATCCAAATGTTTGCGTAAGTTTTGTGGACGTATTTGTTCAAAAAGGATTTAAAGTAAAAGGAATTGCTACGCTAATTGATAGAAAGGAAGATAGTTTTAATGCGGAAGTCAAGCCGTTGATAGACTTATTTACTGACAAATTTCCAATAAAATCAATACTGAAAATAAAAGTAACAAGTGCGGACAGAATACAAGCACAAAGTTATTTCCTAACCCCTGACACAACTGAAAAAACTCAAATAGAAAGTGCAATGAAAACATACAAAGTAAAACCTATTGACGAATAAAAACGAACCGCTAACATCGGTTTGGCGTTATGGCGACTGACGGACATAATTTGAGCGTAGTGCTACTATTAAACTTTTGTACTAAATTCGGCTGACGGTTTTCAAATGCCGCCACAAACGCCAAGCCGTTGACCGTTGGCAGTCATTGTAACGAGCGACACAACAAATATCGGGCAGACTTGACAAAAGAGAATGTTGGATAACATATAATAGAAAATTATGGCAACACAACATCATTACAACGCAATCATTAAGTGGACAGGCGACAAAGGCGAAGGAACAGCAAACTATCGGGCATTCGGCAGGGAGCATACAATTTCCATAGACAACAAAACGGATATTTTGGGTTCTTCTGATCCTGCATTTCGTGGCGACAAAACCAAACATAATCCAGAAGACCTTTTGGTTGCTTCACTGTCGGCTTGTCATATGCTTTGGTATTTACATTTGTGTGCAGAAGCAGGAATAATTGTTACAGACTACATCGACAACGCAACAGGTACAATGACCGAAACGCCTAATGGTAGCGGACATTTCACAGAAGTAACATTAAATCCTGTTGTTGTCGTTACGCAACAATCTATGATTGACAAAGCGAACGACTTGCATAAAAAAGCGAATGAATTTTGTTTTATTGCAAACTCTGTAAACTTCCCTGTTAGACACAACCCGACAGCGAAAATAAATGAGTAAAAAACAACGAACTGCCAACACGGGGTTTTGTGCAAGTTGGGCTGACGGAATAACAATCAGCATTTGTAATTCTGCTCGACTTCAGTTCGGGCTTGACAATCATAGCTGAACTTTAGTTCTTAACTTCAACTTTATATTTTCATCAGCAGCGGTTCGAGCAGACGGAACGCTATTTCCCAACCTGCATAAAGCCCTGTTCGTTGTGTGCTATGCCAAGACAAGCCCGCCCCGATTTATTAGTTGTTAACAGAGAATTGCTATATTTTAATCAGACAATTTTATAGGAATGAAAATAAGAATACAAGAAATTGAATTGGGTGTAAGTGACCCAGGCAAAAGCAAACTGTTTTATAATTCTATTTTAGGACTTGACACTTTGGTTGACCAAGAAGCGTTAAAGGTATTCAATTCGGGGGTCGCAGGTGTAGACTTTAATACTTCGACACATTTCCCATCTAAAACGACAATGACAAGTTTTCTTACTGACAATTTACAAAGCATTATTGACAGACTATCGACAAATGGCATTGTTTTTAGGGGGCCTCACGAATCGCATTTGGGGATGACAACAATTGAATTTAATGACCCAGATGGATATTTAATTAGGGTTAATCAACCTACGGAAAAATCACCAACATGGCTCAAGGTTTAGACAAAGGACTTGTATTCTCAATATTTATATGACACAAATAATTAAAAAAGACAGCGAGGACTAATATAATCATTAATAACCCCAGTCACAAGCACACAACATGTGCATTTGTGTTATGTCGGCGGACAGACAACACCGCCTCAGCTTCACCTATCTATCATCTGTAATTCGGGCTTGACGTTCATTGTTCGGCTTTAGTTCTTAACATCAACTTTTATATCTTTAGTTCAGCTTCGGTTGTCGGTTTTCAAATGCCCGATACTTCGCCAAGCCGAACCGTTATAGGGCATTTGCGGACGACCGTGTAAACTGACATTTGACAGACAAAAAATGAGCAAATTATTCAACTTAGAGCAAAGCAAAAACCAGCGACTGACAAAAAAAGAATTTGTCATCGGGACAGTTATCGCTATTGTTTTGCTGACAGTTTGGATTACTGCGAGTTCAGGAATGAGTTTAATTACGACTTTTGTTCCCGGACTTATTTTCGCTTGGACTTTGTTTGCAATTCTCTATTTCAAACGAATTGAACTTCCAGACTACAACATATTTTTACCCTTATACTTCTTGACATTAGGTTGGCAATTCATTCATTTTACGGAAGAATTTATGACCAACTTCAAAGAAATTTTTCCGACAACTTACGGTGGACAACCATATTCTAACAATACGTTTGTAGCGTTCAATATGTTTTCATACTTCGTATTTATCATTTCGCCTGTTTTGGTTTACTTCAAAGGACTGAAATTTCTTTTAGTTCCCGTTTTGTTTTTCACGGTTTACGGTGCGTTGGGAAATGCAATTGCACACAGTTGGTGGAGTGTTTATTCAGGCAAATATTTCCCCGGACTTTACACTGCATTAGCTTATTGGATACTTGCTCCGACACTTTTGACAATACTTCTAAAATCAAAAAAACTGACAGCAATTTTCATAGTTGCAATGACAATTGTATTGGCTTTGACCTTGACACTTTTAATGAAATGAAAAATATAACGACAGAACAGAACGCCCTATAACATCGTATTGGCAATAGGCGGGCTGAACGGCTTCGTATCAACGGAATCGGGCCGCCGATGCGGTGCATTCAACTTTCGTTCTTCATATCAGCTTTAGTGCTAAAAATCCAGCCCATCGCCAATACGCGGCCCGTTAGTGATAATTTTCAAAACCCTTCCATCAAAAAACAAATTTTATGGAATCGCAATTAGTTCAAAGTAAACTTTGAGGACAACGCCGAAAGATTGGGCAACTATCCAGGAACCTACCGGAAAGGCAGGTTATGAATATGCACTTAACTATGTTAAACTACAACCAAAGGACAAACTTTTAGATGTAGGTTGCGGTACCGGATTCTTCATCAATTTGGCTGCAAATATGGTGCGGATATAATCGATTTTGACGCCACCGGACAGTTTATTAAAGAAGCTAAACGGTGCAATCCTTCTGTAAAATTCAATACCGGCGAAATGGAGGAACTTCCGTTTATCGATAATACATTCACTATTGTTACCGGATTTAATTCTTTTCAATATGCAGCCAATGTTAGGAATGCTTTTACGGAAGCTAAACGTGTTTTGAAAGACAAGGGAAAATTGGTAGCAATGATTTGGGGCAACAAAGAAGATTATGAAGCTTTCTCATACCTGAAGGCGGTAGGAAGTTTGCTGCCATCACCACCACCGGGTGCTCCGGGACCGTTTGCTTTGACAGAAAATCATTTGCTTGAAACTATTTTGAATGAAATTGGTCTTGAAGTTTTAAATAGTGCTGATGTTGAATCCATTGAAAATGCGGGTATAAAAAAGCTTACGGAACAATTTTAGATGCAGTAAAATCTTATATCAAAGACAATGGACATATTGTATTTGTAAACAAATTCAGGGTTGTAATTGCAGAAAAATAAAAACAAACCGATTCGGATGAATGATAGGATTGTTTGCCCATGTATAAACACTGTGATTCCTAAAATTTCTCCCAATAAAGAAGCCTAAATCGGGGCTGTATTTTACAGTCAGATGCTCGATACGGACGATATATTTATCAGGTATGCTACTTTTTTATCTACGACAATAAGTTCATTTTTCATCTTTTCAATTGAAAATTCGGTTCAACACCTGATAAATCTAACAAAAAAATTAAAAGGAACAAACGAAAATGCGTCTATTTCAAATACCGTTTTACTTCTTCCTTTGTGCTGGTATATTCAGCTAATTTTTGTGCTTTTTTGAAATAATTTTTAGCCAGATCTTTTTGCCCGGCTCGGTCTGCAATTCTGCCTAGGCCTGCGTAAGCCATAGCCACGTAATCATTGGTATAGCGTTCTTCCATCGGATTCTGAATAGCCCGGTGATAATATGCGGTGGCAGCGGCATCATTTTTCTTGCCTTTTTCCAGAATGATTCCCAGAAAAACTTCACCTGGTGTTTTGAAAAGTATACTCTTCATTTGAGCCAATTGCTGAGCTAAAGGCTCGGCTTCCATATAATGTGCTGTGAAAGTAAGAGCCTCGGTATGACGGGTCTGGTACATGGGGTTGCCCGAATATTCCCTGAACAAAGGTGTTGAATAGCTGAGGGCTTTTGCCGGATTATTCTCATGTTTTAGCAATACATAGACCAGATAATAAGCGGCTTCTGTTTTCGTAAAAATACCTTTCTGATAACCGATTTCCATCTGTTTTAAACCTACCGCTTTATTCCCGTTCTGAAAAAATAACATAACGGGCTTTACCATCGGATGATCTTCCGGATAACGCTCCCGATAGTAATTATATAAGCCCGTCGGGAAATAAAATTCCGGGTTTTTGTCGGTCAGTGAGAAGCCTTTACGCATGTAGTTATACGTCTTTTTAGCTTCACCTACGGCTTTCGTATATTCTTTTCGATCGGATTCCAGCATAGCCAGATAGCTATGAGCCGACAACAGAAAAAACGTAGCTTCTGTATCATTTTTATCTGAGTTCTGCAGCTTTTCAGCTTGCTGAATGGCTTGTTTCAGATACGACTGATACCTATTGCAGGCCTCAGGATTTTGGGTTAATGGAAGATACTGCCAGTAGGTTTGAATAGCCTGAAGCATCGGATTAACCGGATGAGTTGGGTATTTTTGCCGGATTTTTTGTCGAAATGGTTCCGCTTTTTTGAAGTCGAAGTCGTAGATATTTTTGAGGGCCTCAATGGTTAACTGCTGAGTCTCGCGATCACTTAAAATTTGGGAAATAGCTTGGGAAGTCAGTAGGCATAGTCCCATTCCAATTAAAAAAATACGATTCATAATGGCGTTCATGGCAATCAATTCAGGAAGTAAATTCCAAATGAGCCTCAAATAAACAGAAAGCCAGAGGATTCTGAAACAGGTTTTTTCAGCGAGTCCCGTAGATTTGTCCTCAAAATCGAGCCAACCCTTTTCATAGTTTTTTAGTATTAACTCTTTTATGATTCACTACCAGACGTTTACGTTAGCTAATGGTCTTCAGGTATATGTCCACGAAGATTTTACTACGCCAATGGCGGCGGTAAATATTATTTACAATGTGGGCTCACGCGATGAAAATCCGAACAAAACAGGTTTTGCCCATTTATTTGAACATTTAATGTTTGGCGGCTCAGCTCATATTCCTGAGTATGATGGCCCTCTGCAACGGGTAGGAGGTGAAAATAACGCCTTTACTTCGCCCGATATTACCAATTACTATATTACCCTTCCGGCGGCAAACCTTGAAACGGCTTTCTGGCTGGAATCGGACCGAATGTTATCATTATCTTTTGATCCGCAGGTGCTTGAAGTGCAGCGAAGTGTGGTTATTGAAGAATTTAAGCAACGTTACCTGAATCAGCCTTATGGAGATGTGTGGTTAAAGTTACGACCATTGGCCTATACAACACACCCTTACCGCTGGGCTACTATTGGCAAGGAAATCAGCCATATAGAAGAAGCGACCCTTCAGGACGTGAAAGACTTTTTCTTCCGCTATTACCTGCCGAACAATGCAATTCTTGTAGTGGCTGGTAATGTAACGCTTGAGCAGGTAAAAACACTGTGTAAAAAATGGTTTGAGCCGATTCCGGCAGGTATTCCCTATCAGCGTAACTTGCCGAAAGAGCCTTTACAGACCGAAGCCCGTTTTCTTGAAGTTACGGCAAATGTGCCTGTAAACGCACTTTACAAAGCATATCACATGCCTGGGCGGTATGAAGCGGGCTATTATCCGGCCGATTTACTGGGTGATATTTTAGGTCGGGGGAAATCTGCCCGACTGTATCAGAAACTGGTAAAAGAGCAACCCTTATTTAATGCTATCAATGCGTACTCAACGGGGAGTCTGGAACCCGGTTTGTTTGTCATTCAGGGTAATTTGAATCAGGGTATTACCCTGGAAGAAGGCGATGCGGCTATTTTGCAGGTTATTGATGAATTATTAGCCGAAGGGCCAACAGAAGCAGAAGTAAGCAAAGTAAAAAACCAGGCGGAAGCAACATTGGCTTTTTCGGAAGTGGAATTGCTGAACCGGGCGATAAATCTGGCTTTTGCCGCGAATGCCGGAAATGCGGAATGGGCCAACGAAGAAGCCGAACGGCTTGAAGCCGTTACGGTAGAACTGGTTCATGCCGCGGCCAGAAACATCCTAAAGCCGGAAAACAGCTCAACTTTATACTATCGCTCGGCATAGTTTCAATGAATGATAGACACGGAGTGAATGATGGAATGATCAGGAGCTGAAAAGTAAACTTGATCAGGATTCAATTCACCTCAGGTAATTGAGGAATTAAATCGCCAAAAGATCAGAATCTGAAGCGTATTCCCTCAGCCAATTACGCTATCAATATGTCCTTTTATTATTCACACACATTTATATATTCAATGATTGATCTTATTCAACAGGAATTAACGGAAGCACAACACGTATTAGAGCGTTTTTTGAGTGATTCTGCCAACCTTCAGGCAATTGAAAAAGCAGCCCAGACCATTGCTACGGCTATTCAGAATGGCAAGAAAGTAATTTCTTGTGGAAATGGTGGTTCACATTGCGATGCCATGCACTTTGCCGAAGAGTTAACGGGTCGATATCGAAATAATCGGCGGGCATTACCTGCCATTGCCATTTCAGACGTAAGCCATTTGTCTTGTGTATCTAATGATTATGGGTATGATTTTGTGTTTAGTCGTTTTGTAGAAGGAGTTGGCCAGCCGGGAGACGTATTGGTAGGGATCAGTACTTCCGGGAATTCTCCTAACATTATCAAAGCTGTAGAAGCGGCTAAAGCTAAAGGAATGCAGGTTATTACCCTAACCGGAAAAGACGGTGGTAAATTAGCTGGCCTTGCAGACGTCGAAATCCGGGTGCCCCACTTTGGTTATGCAGATCGTATACAGGAAATTCATATTAAGGTAATTCATATTCTGATTATGCTGGTAGAAAAATTAGTGGTTGACTAATGGTTTTGTCTATCTTTCATACGTCAATCTGTCTGTAAAAATGCGTACTAAATTGCCAGCTACAGAGTAAGGTTTGAATGCCACGAGGACCTCTAAACACCATGCAAGAAGAAAAAAAGCTCCGTTCGCAGGAATGGTTCGGTAAAACCGGAAAAGATGGATTTATTTACCGTGCCTGGATGAAAAATCAGGGGTTTCCCCACCATGAGTTTACGGGTAAGCCTGTCATTGGTATCTGTAATACCTGGTCAGAATTAACGCCCTGTAATGCTCATTTTCGTGAACTGGCCGAGGCAATCAAGCGAGGTGTTTGGGAGGCCGGCGGATTTCCGGTTGAGTTTCCGGTGATGTCTTTGGGCGAAACCCTTATGAAACCCACCGCCATGCTCTATCGGAATCTGGCCAGTATGGATGTTGAAGAATCCATTCGGGGCAATCCTGTTGACGGCGTAGTGTTGATGTGTGGTTGTGATAAGACCACGCCTTCATTGGTAATGGGAGCGGCCAGTGTCGATCTGCCCACCATCGTGATTTCGGGAGGGCCAATGCTGGCAGGTCATTTCAAAGGCCGTAAAATTGGTACTTCTGACGTGTGGCGATTTGCGGAAGCTTATAAACTGGGCGAACTTTCACAGGAAGAATTTATTTCAGCAGAAGCTTGTATGGCCCGAAGTGCAGGGCATTGTGCGGTTATGGGAACGGCCTCAACCATGGCTTCGATGGTTGAATCATTGGGCTTAACTCTTCCTGATAATGCTTCGATTCCGGCCGCCGATTCCCGTCGGAAAATGATGGCTCATATGACAGGTCGGCGGATTGTAGATATGGTTCGGGAAGACTTGACGATATCAAAAATTCTGACTCGTAAAGCCTTTGAAAATGCCATTATGGTCAATGCAGCTATCGGTGGTTCCACTAATTTCGTCATTCACCTGAAGGCCATTGCCGGACGTATTGGAGTAGAACTTGATCTGCAGGATTTTGATCACCTTTCCGAGAATATTCCGTTTATCGCTAATATTCAGCCTTCGGGTGAACATTTCTTTGAAGATTTATATTATGCCGGGGGCTTGCCAGCCGTGATGAAGGAGCTTTCCAATTTTCTTAATCTGGATGCTCTGACGGCAACTGGTGCCATGCTGGGCGAGAATATCCGAATGTCGAATGCTCATGACCGAAGCATTATAGCCACGGTTGACGAGCCCTTTAAGCCTAACACGGGTTTAGCCGTGTTGAAAGGAAACCTGGCTGCTAATGGAGCCGTACTGAAGCCTTCGGCTGCTAGCCCGCATTTAATGACGCACACCGGACGGGCCGTGGTGTTTGAAGACATTGATGATTATAAAGCCCGGATTGATTCCCCTGAGCTTGATATTGATGAGACCTGCGTAATGGTATTGAAAAACGTGGGACCTAAAGGATACCCCGGTATGCCAGAAGTAGGGAATATGACACTCCCGAAAAAAATTCTTGAAAAAGGAGTACACGATATGGTGCGTATATCTGATGGCCGTATGAGCGGTACCGGTTTTGGAACGGTGGTCTTACACGTATCCCCGGAAGCTGCCGTAGGAGGAACGCTGGCTCTGGTACAAAATGGAGACTTAATTACGCTGGATGTACCGAAGCGGAGCTTACACCTACACGTATCTGACGAAGAATTGGAGGAACGCCGTAAAAACTGGAAACCCCTTCAGCTGGGGTATGATCGGGGTTACACAAATCTATACCTTAATCATGTTCAGCAGTCGCATGAAGGGGCCGATTTAGATTTTCTGGTTGGAAAATCAGGGACCTGGAAATTAAGAGAATCGCACTAATCAGCCTAACGCAAGTTGAGTATCTTGTAAAAAGGTAAAAGCCCTCAGAGCAAGTAATTTTTGGTTGCCAAACTATAAAGATGATTACAATTGTGGCAAAATGGTTCTGGGCGGAATCGAACTTTTGTTATTCCGGCGACTTTGAATTACGGGCTTTACGCTTCGCCTCTAACCTGAAAAATTCTTCCCGCTTACGAATTTCTTTTTTACGGGCTTCCTGCTGAGAGGCCTCATAGTCAGCAATTGGTTCGCCGAGCAAATCCCGTATCACAACGGAAGCACAAACAGCCCCAAAGGTAGCGGGTAAATACGAAATAGTCCCGTAAGCTGATCGTTTGAAGTTACTTCCATCCGTGTGCATAAGCGAATCAGCACGAACGGGTTCGGTTGAATAGACCGCTTTAACACCCGAACGAATGCCCAGCTTACGCATTCGCTTGCGTACATAATAAGCTAGAAAACATTCTTTCGTATTAAACAGGTCAGCCACGTGGATTTGAGTGGGATCTAGTTTGCCACCAGCTCCCATTGAGCTAATGATCCGATAGCCCAACCGATAGGCCGTTTCAATGAGGGTCAGTTTAGGGGTTACGGAATCAATGCAATCCATGACATAGTCAAAGGGCTGATTCAGAATGTCACGGGCGGCTTGAGGGCTAAGAAAATCTTTTCGAACGTGTAAGGTTAACTCAGGATTAATGGCCAATAACCGCTCTGCCATCAAGTCTGCTTTGGGTAATCCGTGCGTAGTTGATAAAGCGGGCAGCTGCCGGTTTCGGTTAGATGGATCAACTACATCACCATCCACAATTGTCATTTCACCCACCCCTGACCGGGCAATAAATTCAGCCGCAAACGAACCAACACCGCCCAGGCCCACTACCAGTACGTGTGCATTGGCCAATTGATCAAGCCCTTCCTGACCAATCAACAATTCTGTTCTTGATAACCAACTCATTTTGTAGAAACGATATACGCAGTCCTGAAAATCAATAAACTAGTAAATGGGAACCCCGGTAGAACACAAACCCGTAACTTGTCTGAAATTCCCCCAAATCTGATTAGATAGCTCATTTACTGGCATATATAGCCGTTCGGAAGCCCTTGCAAAGATAGTTTGAATCGAGAGATCCCGGTCATCAGTTTCCAGAAAGAGCCGCTCTAAGGGTAATTTCAGCAAACATTTGGCTGCATGGGAGTCTTCTTTTAATAAAGCATATCCCAGTGAAAAATAGAAGCCATGCTGAAGCAACTGGCGGAAAATTTCCTGATTGGCATTATAACCGTGAACAATGAGAGGAACCTGTATATGTAACGATTTTACTAAGCTGATTAATTCAGGAAAGGCCCGGACACAATGGATGATCACGGGTTTCTGCCAGCGTTCTGCCAATTGTAACTGTTGTTTGAAAATAACTTTCTGAAGCTCCAGAGGAATATTGATCAACCGATCTAACCCACATTCTCCGATAGCTGTCAATCTCGGCTTGGCTTTTTCCAACTGCTCCAATTCCTGATCGAACGTCTCGGTATGAATATCCCATGGATGGATACCTAGACTAAATAATTGGCTAGCCGGTAAAGTCATCCAATCTGAAAAACGGGCATTATAGACCGTCTGAGTTGTTGGATCGGAACGGATTTGGTGAGTGTGAAAATTTAATAAAGTATCATTATGCATAAAATCGGTCATACAATCAAGACAAAAAACGGCTTATTCCGACCTGAAAACAAGTACCTTTGCAAAATCAAATAAGTTATGCAGTTCAGGCAAAGCATTAGGCCCAGTTCATTTTGCCTGATTCATCATTGATAGAAATCCGGTGACCTACCTGAATGGTTGCCGACATTCGCATTATGTCTAACCAAGTTCGCGTACGTTTTGCTCCCAGTCCAACGGGAGCTTTGCACATTGGCGGGGTTCGCACTGCCTTATATAATTATCTGTTTGCTCGCCAAATGGGCGGAACCATGATCCTGCGGGTAGAGGATACGGATCAAAACCGCTTTGTTCCAGGAGCCGAAGCCTATATTCTGGAAGCGTTAAAGTGGGTTGGTATTGAGATTGATGAAGGCGTAGGCGTAGGGGGCCCACACGAACCCTATCGGCAATCGGAGCGTAAATCTATTTATCGTGATTTTGCAGAAACCTTAGTGACGGCAGGTAAGGCCTATTATGCCTTTGATACCACGGAAGAGCTAGACGCCATGCGGCAAACATTTGAAAGCCAAGGCTCTGCTTTTCAATATAATGCTATTACCCGTACCCGATTAAAAAATTCATTAACCTTGCCAGCTCAGGAAGTACAGGAAAAACTGGCCGCTGGCGAAGCCCATGTCATCCGTTTGAAAGTCCCTGCTAAAGAAGAAATTCGTTTTCAGGACTTAGTCCGGGATTGGGTAAATGTCCATTCTTCACAAATTGATGATAAGGTACTGCTCAAGGCCGACGGTATGCCGACGTATCACCTCGCAAATGTTGTGGATGATCATTTAATGGGTATTACGCATGTTATTCGGGGGGAAGAATGGTTGCCTTCGGCTCCGTTGCACGTGTTGCTTTATAAATCATTTGGCTGGGATATGCCCCAGTTTGCCCACTTGCCGCTATTACTGAAACCAGAAGGCAATGGGAAATTATCAAAACGAGATGCCGATTTAGGTGGCTTTCCTGTCTTTCCGCTAGAGTGGACAGACCCTGTTACGGGAAAGGTGGCACGGGGGTTTCGGGAAGATGGGTATTTGCCAGAAGCAGTGGTAAACTTCCTGGCATTTCTGGGCTGGAATCCCGGAACAGAACAGGAAATGTTCACCAAAGAAGAACTGATTCAGGCCTTCAGTCTGGAAAAAATCCATAAAGGCGGAGCCCGTTTTGACATTGCTAAAGCCAAATGGTTCAATCAGCAGTATTTGAAACAACGTTCGGATGAATCAGTGGCAGAGCTGATTAAATCTAAGCTGCCCAATCAAGAGCTGGACGTATTGAAGATTGTTCATTTACTAAAAGATCGGGTTACTTTCCCGCAGGAAATTGTAGAGCAGTCGGCATTTTTATTCACGGTTCCTGAAAAATACGATGAACAGGTTATGGCCAGTAAGTGGAATGCTGACGTAGCCGCCCTCGTGCAGGAATATTCAGCCATGCTACCCTCCGTAGAGCCTTTTACCGCCGAAACGGCAAAGGAAACGCTCCATACCATTACCGACCAGAAAGGTATTAAATTAGGAAAAGTAATGCAGCCATTACGGGTTGTGCTAACAGGAGCCCCGGCCGGGCCAGACTTAATGCTTTCCATGGAAATTATGGGTAAAGAAGAAGTAATAGCACGACTCAACTGCGTTCAGGAGAAATTAACCGTAAAAAGTTAGTTTAATCGCAGATTTATGAGTAAATAAGTTTTCAATTCTTCCTTACCCGAAAACTTATTTACTCACATGCTAAAAGAACCATCTCTTTCTGCCCTTAGTCGAAGAAAAATCCTGAAGTATGGATTACAGGGAATGAGCTTAACTATATCAAGCCCCCTGATTCCTAAAGCCCTTTCCACTCCTTGTTTGTTATCTACACCCATTAAAAACGGAAAAATAGTTGTTGTCGGTGCTGGAGCCTTCGGCGGCTGGACAGCCCTGCACATACTCCGAAAAGGATATCAGGTTACCCTTATTGACCAGTTTGGGCCGGGGAATAATCAGGCAAGTTCTGGTGGTGAAACGCGTCTGATCCGAGCGTATTACAGCGATCCTATTTATGTAGAGATGGTATTAAGAGCATTGGCCTTATGGAAGGAAAACCAGCCACGTATGGGGCAAACGGTATTACACCAGAATGGGTTACTGCTGTTTAATTATCCATCCAGTAAAGCGGAATCTGACTCAGCTCAGGCGATCTACAAAAAAGCAGGGTTACCCCTTGAAAAAATCAGCACCGGGGAAGCGGTAAAACGCTGGCCACAAATTTCAACCGAAGAATTAGACCATGTATTATACGACCCCTCCGCAGGGTATCTGGATGCCCGCAAAGGTTGTCAGGCAGTGGTTAATCTATTTCTGAAAGAAGGAGGAACCTACCTCCAGCAGCAGGTTAAACAGGAAACCATTGCAAACGGTAAAGCTACATCAATCGTACTGGCAGACGGACAGAAAGTGGAAGGCGATGCTTTTGTGTTTGCCTGCGGCCCCTGGTTAACCCGGCTGTTTCCGCAGCTTACCAAAAAGCTGAAAGTAACCCGGGCATTATGCTTCTTCTTTGCTTCGCCTTCAGGGCAATCTGATTTCATGGAAAACAAACTTCCTACCTGGATGGATCGTGATATGGCCGGGCCTTTCCGTTCTTTTGGGGTGCCGGGTAGTGACTTTCGCGGATTTAAAGTAGGCTTAACGCCACCAGATAATGACATTACGGATCGCTTCGACCGGTATCATCGGATGGTAAAACCTGAAGAACTGGAAATGGCACTGGGAATACTCAAAAAACGTTTTCCGAAGATGGCAGGGCAGCCCTTAATTGAGCAACGCGTTTGTCAGTACACGCTAACCCCAGACACCGATTATATTCTCGATAAACATCCTGAAGCCAGTAACCTGTGGGTTATGGGAGGTGATTCAGGACATGGATACAAATTGGGTGCATCTTTTGGTGAAATTGCGGCGGCTACGGTTACGGGGGAAAAGGATATTCTTCCGAAGTTTGCACTAAAGCGACTCTTATCGTAGGGGCTGGAGAATATTCTTTTTGGATATTAATTGATCCTATGAATCGTAGTGATGGCTAGTGCATCCTCAACGCCAAACCCAAAACATAGCTTAGCTTATGGCAAAGAAATCAGCAAAAAAATCCGTTCAACCCGAAAAACCACGAGTTCACAAAGAATTGGAAGGGCTGGATATTTCCATTAATAACTTTGGAGAGCTGAATATGACACTCTCCATTGACAAGATCAATGAATTCCTGAACCGGACCGTTGATGACAAGAAACTTCGCTATCGGGAGGATCTGGAGGAATTGCCAGGCCGGAAAACCAATGAATTTGATGATCAGGACGATGATGATTTTGAATTGCCGGATGATCTCAAACGTGAATTGGATGAGTAACGAACAGGCATAGAAGAGCAATAAAATTGACTCTATAACCAATTCAAACTAAAGACCCTAATGCGTAGCCACGAAATTGATTACAAGATTATCGGTGAAGACATCCAGATTGTTGAAATCGAGCTAGATCCTAATGAAACCGTTATCGCTGAAGCCGGTTCAATGTTATTCATGGAAGATGGTATTCAGTTTGAAACGAAAATGGGCGATGGCTCAGAGCCTGACCGTGGCTTGTTTGGCAAATTGCTTCAGGCGGGTAGCCGAGCTTTAATGGGTGAATCACTCTTTATGACTCACTTTACAAACCGTGGTTATGGCAAACGGAAAGTAGCCTTTGCCGCTCCTTATCCGGGTACGGTACTGCCTATCAATCTGGCTACTCTGCCCGGCCAAACACTGATTGCCCAGAAAGATAGTTTCCTGTGTGCAGCCTTAGGAACCAAAATTGCCATCACGTTCAATCAGAAAATGGGTTCGGGTTTATTCGGGGGTGAAGGCTTTATTCTGGAACGTTTACAGGGAGATGGCCTGGCTTTCGTACACGCGGGGGGAGTAGTAATTGAACGGTACCTGAATAATGAAACCCTGCGTGTCGACACGGGTTGTATCGTAGCTTTCGAACAGCAAATTAACTATTCCATTCAGCGTTCGGGCGGGCTGAAGTCGATGGTGTTTGGAGGCGAAGGCATTTTCCTGGCTACTTTATCAGGAACGGGTCGCGTCTGGATTCAATCCATGCCGATTGTGAAATTGGCCAATACCTTAAGCTCTATGACCAGTGTATCGGGTAGTGGCAGAGAGAGCGGGTCTGTTCTGGGAGGCTTAGGTAATCTTTTTGAGTAAGCGAATAAAGAAAATAGTCATAAATTCGCGGGGACTCGTCACAACGGGTTCCCGCTTTTCGTTAAGCAGTATATGAGGTTTGGGCTTCCAGACACAAAACCTAAGCAGGTTCTATGGTATTGATTAAGCATTTATTCGGTAAAGTCTTCTTTGTTCTTTTCTTAAGTATTGTGTTGATCGCTTGTAATCAGGATTATACTCCAAAGCCAAAAGGCTTTCCCCGAATTGATTTACCCCCACATACCTATCAGCCCTTACTTGAAAATCATCCCTACTTTTTTGAGTATTCCAGAGCGGCTGTAATCAAACCTGATACCTTCCGGGGGGCCGAAGCACACTGGATTTTTATTGATTATCCGAAGCTCCATGCCAATATTCAGCTGACGTACAAACCAGTCCTGAATGATAAAAACAGACTCCGTGGGTTTATCTCAGATGCGTACAAGCTTTCGGCAAAACATCAGGAAAAAGCGTATGCTCTGAATGATGCCGTTCTGAAACTGAAGTCGGGGCAAACGGTATTGCTGATGGAAATCTCCGGCGATGTTCCCAGTCATTTACAATTCTTTACTACGGACTCAACCAGAAATTACCTACGGGGAGCCATGTACCTGCAAACGGCTACTGAAAATGATTCGCTGGCTCCTGTTGTTGAATACATTAAAGAGGATGTTATGCATCTGATTAATACCCTGAAATGGAAATCTACTATACCCTCGCCGAGTCAGACGAAGACATTCGGCAAATAAGAAACCTGATGCAAGCTAATCTGAAAACAAAGGTTACTTCAGAAGAAGCAAAAGATCAGGGTTTTGTCACGATTCCCTACGAACTAGCCACGCTTCAACGGATGAATGAAGTAGGGAAACATGTTATTGCCAAGCGAGGAGACCAGGTAGTGGCGTATGCTCTGACAGCGTTTAAAACCATTCTTCCAGAAATTGACATGTTTGCCGGGCTGGTTGAGAACATCCATCAGGTAAGCTATGCGGGTAAACCTTTGTCTGAAAGTAATTACTACGTAATGGGACAAATCTGTGTCTCGAAAGAATGCCGTGGAATGGGAGTATTTGATGGTTTATATGCTCACCATCGAAAAGTATATGGCTCACAGTTTGACTATCTGGTTACAGACATATCGATTCATAATACACGCTCGCTGGCCGCTCATCAGCGGGTGGGGTTTGAGGTAATTGCCACCTTTGTTGATAATACGGATACCTGGAAGCTAGTCGTACTGGATTTATAGGTGTGGCAGGCAGAAACCTCAATACCGCCCGTATATCCTAAAATGTAATATACTGTGATTGTTACACTTGAAAATGCCCAAATTGGTTGGGGCAAACAACCCATTGTCAATCAGTTGAACTGGGTAATTGAAGAAGGACAACATTGGGCTATTTTAGGCTCAACGGGTTCCGGAAAGTCATTAGTTTTAACAACATTAGCCAGTCGTCATGCTTTATTAGGTGGAAAAATCCAGTTTGGTATTTCAAAAACAGGTATAGAATTAGTAGCGAATGACTTCAGTTTCAACCGGAATGTAGCGGCTGCAGCCACTTTCTACCAACAGCGTTTCAATAGTTACGCTTCTGAAGAAAGCCCAACAGTATGGGAAATTCTACAAAATCAGGTTAAACCCGCCGGAACGCATGACAGTCAGTCGGTTCAGTTGCCGCCTCTAACCTATGAAGAAGAATATTTGCAGGAGGTAGTGGCCCAACTCCGTGTAGGACATTTGCTAAAACGGCACCTTACTTCACTCTCGAATGGAGAGACCCGCCGTACTTTACTGACATTAAGTTTTCTGAAAAAGCCAAAAGTATTGCTACTGGATAATCCTTTTACTGGTTTAGACACGGCGAGTCGGCAAATTCTTCATGAAACCCTTAATCACATTGCTGCATCAGGAACTACGCTCATTTTGGTGGCTCCTGCAACAGAAATTCCTGCCGCTGTTACTCATATCGTTCAGTTGCCAGAAGGTAAAGTCGGGCCTAAAGAAAGTTTTACCTTTGAAAAACCCTCCTATGAACACACGCAGATAAAGCTGCCAGAAATACCAGCTAACTGGCCGCATTTTCAGTATGCCATTAACATGCGAAATATTTCTATTCGGTACGGAGACACGCAAATTCTGGATCATATTAACTGGCAGGTAAAGAAAGGCGAAAAGTGGGCTGTATTAGGGCCGAATGGTTCTGGCAAATCAACCTTGCTGAGTTTGGTTACGGCCGATAATCCACAGGCATATGCTAATGATTTTGACCTGTTTGACCGGAAACGGGGTACCGGAGAAAGCATCTGGGACATCAAGCGGAATATTGGCTTTGTTTCGCCCGAACTACATTTATTTTTCCCCCGTGAGCAACCCGTCTGGAAGGTATTGGCTTCGGGCCTGTTTGATACCATGGGTTTGTTTAAAATACTCAAAGAAGAGCAACAGAAAATAGTAAACGATTTTCTGGAAGCGTTTGCAATGCAAGCGTTTAAAGACAAACGCCTGGCTCAGCTTTCTACCGGCCAACAACGTTTGGTATTAGTAGCGAGAGCTTTAATTAAAAATCCACCCTTATTAATTCTGGACGAACCTTGCCAGGGGCTTGATACGGAACAAATGGTGCGTTTCCGTGATACCGTTGACGCTCTTTGTGATGATACAGATCGCACCTTATTGTATGTTTCGCATTATTCTGATGAAATTCCTGCCTGTGTTAGGCAAACACTTCGTCTGGAATCAGGTAAACGAATCCAATAGCACATATGCCCGGGCTTAAAAACCAGGGATCATTATCTGAATCAGATTTTTTTTGATTTGGAGATGAACAGGATTCTTGGTCATCGGGGCACAAAGACCCCACGTTTCGCGGAAAGGCTTTTTCAAACGGAAGATCTAAAACGTAAAAATCTCTCAGAAGGGCATTATTTTTTTGAATAAAATTTGTTTTCAACTTCCTGATGATGAAAGCTAGCCGCCTTAACATAGTATTGAGCACTTGTTTCGTTTTTAACTATTGCTTTTCACAGGATTATCCCATCCGTCCGGTACCTTTTACGGCCGTTAAAGTTACTTCCTCCTTCTGGCTGCCTCGTCTGGAAACCAATCGTTTGGTTACCATTCCGTTTGCCTTCCAGAAATGCGAAGAAACAGGGCGTATTGATAATTTTGCCATTGCGGGGAAACTCAAAAAAGGTGATTTTAGAGGTCAACGCTTTGACGATTCTGACGTTTTTAAGGTTATTGAGGGAGCTTCTTATTCACTGGCCTATCATCCTGACCCGAAGCTCGAATCGTACCTGGATACATTGATTACGAAAATAGCTGCGGCTCAGGAACCGGATGGATATCTATATACAATTCGAACTATTTTAGGAGATAAAACCCCCGAACGGGAATGGCGGGCGGGCTATGCCCGGTTTACCTTTCTGAACAGCTCACACGAGTTGTACAATGCAGGGCATTTATACGAAGCCGCAGTTGCTCATTTTCAGGCTACTGGAAAAAGAAACTTATTAAATGTTGCTACTAAAAATGCAGATTACCTGTTAACAGTTTTCGGCCCTGAAAAATTAATAGAAGTACCCGGTCATGAAGAAATTGAATTAGGTTTAGTAAAACTTTATCGCGTTACTCAAAAGAAAGAATATGTAGCTCTGGCCAAATTTTTCGTGGATATGCGAGGGCGAAAAGATCTTCGTCGCCTCCTGATTATCCAGCAATCTGATGGGAGTGCTTCCCATGCGGATAGCCTTTATTTTCAGGATCATATTCCGGTTACGCAACAAACCCAAATTGTGGGTCATGCGGTGCGGGCAGGGTATCTCTATTCAGGAATGACCGATATTGATGCGGTGATGGGTTCTAAAACCTACGGTTCTGCCTTAAAGAAGATATGGCATAATGCAACGGATCAGCGTATGTATCTGACCGGCGGAGTAGGGGCAAGCCGATCAAATGAAGGGTTCAGTGAAGATTATGATTTACCTAACCAGCAAGCCTATGCCGAGACCTGTGCCTCTGTGGCTCAGATGCTTTGGAATTACCGAATGTTTCTGGCTTCAGCTGATGGGATCTATCTGGATATATTCGAACGGATTCTATATAATGGGTTCTTATCGGGGGTTTCATTGGATGGGAAACACTTTTTTTATCCCAATCCGTTAGCTGCGGATGGCGTAAGCAAATTTAATGGGGAAGCCACCCGGGTAGAATGGTTTGCCACTTCCTGTTGCCCAACCAACGTTACCCGCGTGATGCCATCTATTCCTGGGTATGTGTACGCTACCCAGGACGATAATTTGTATATCAATCTCTGGATGGCCGGAGAGGCAAACGTATCGGTGAATCATACCGATGTAACGGTTAGTCAGGAAACAGATTACCCCTGGAGTGGTGCACAAAAAATTACTATTCAACCCTCTCAGACACAAACTTTTACAGTACGCTTGCGAATTCCCGGATGGGCTCAGGGAAAACCTGTACCCGGTGATTTATACCACTACGAAAATGCCCAGTTCCAACCTATTACTATCAGAATAAATGGCAGGAAAACAGAATATCGTCTGGAAAACGGGTTTGCTAGTTTAAATCGAACCTGGAAAAAAGGAGATGTGATCCAACTCGAGTTACCAATGCCTATCCGTAAAGTACTGGCAAATGAGCAGGTACAGGCAGATCGTGGCTTATTGGCTCTGGAGCGTGGCCCTATCGTATATTGTGTAGAGGCCGCTGATAACGGTGGTAAGGTAGATCAGATCATCCTAGCAAAGGATACAAAGCTGAAAGCAGTAAATGCACCTGATTTTCTTACGGAAAGTGTGCTAATTAAGGAAGAGGGGAAAACGAATTTTACGGCCATTCCCTACTTTTTATGGAGTCACCGAGGACCAGGAGCTATGGCTGTATGGATTCCTGAACAATAATTTTTTGATAAAAAGCTTGCAGTTTTTGTTCTTCCGCTGCCCAATTATAGCCTTCCCTAACGGCTTTTTTTCCGTTTAAGCCCATTTGATTGCGTTCTGAAGGATGTTCAATCAGGTAAACCAGATGTGTATAAAGGCTCTGGACGTCCGTCGGATTCAGACAAAAGCCGCACTGATGCTGTTCTACGACAGCCTGATACAATGGAAAGTCAGAAGTGATAACGGGCAGCCCTAAAGCCATATATTCAAAAATTTTTGTTGGGTACGAACCCGGAAAATCACCAATGGGCCGAATCAGGGCAACGCCTGCCAGAGATTCTGCAGCAACCGGATACGCTTGTAAAGCAGGCGTATACCCATGAAAAATGAAATGATCTTTTACTTCTTCGTAACCCGGTAAGGCTTCGATTTCATGAAAACTGGTTAGGTCAAAGGCCACTTGCCCAAAGATATGCCATCGAAAGTCAGGGTATTGCTTTTTGAGAAGCACACTTGCCTGAATCATTACGTCAATACAGCGGGCTTTGCTAATTTGCCCCAGGTAAAAGAACGACGGATGAACGGAATCAGCGGGTTTTGTATAAACAGGTATTGTAGATAAATCGGGAAAATTATGAATTACTGCATACGTTTTTCGGAGATTCTGATACGATTCCAGGTAAGAGTCTTCCGCAAATATGAAATAAAAGAGACGACGGGCAAGCCGATCAAAACACGTAAACGTTGCTCTGTATAACCAGCCATTATTAATCTGCTTTACCGCAAGTTGCCTGGGCATGTTTTCGTACACATCATAAATAACTACGGCCCCTAATACATGCAGTAAATAGGCAATCGGGAGAAGTTCAGGAGCATGTACATGCACAAGCCTGGGCCTTGCTCGTAGACTGATCCATAAAACGCGGAGGTGTACAAACAAAAGACGTTTCCATAAGGATGCGTAAAAAGGAACTAACTTATACTGAATGGAAGGATGCCGGGCTTTTACGCGAGTGGCTATAACAGTGGTTGGGTATTGTTTAGCAGTAGCAAAGGCCATTTTCATGACCATCCGCGAATCGTCGCCACGATGTAAGCTACTTAAATGTAATACTCTCATTCGGCATCCTGATAACTTAGTGCTCCCGAAGGGCATTTCCTGATCTGTTTACGAATTTGACTTTTACTAGCTCCGGCCATAGTTATCCAGGGGTGTTTTTTTAGGATTGAATACAGAATCTCTCCAGCAAGGAGTGGATGCATTTTTCTGGCTGCCAAATAACGGTCAGAGCTTCTTTTCTATGCTTCTTTTCCATGACTTTGCTCGTTTTAAGAGAGTAAGGTATATATTTTATGTGAATATACTGAAATATACGGCTTGACTTGTTCCTATCAGATTCATGCTCTCAGGCAGGTGCATGACGACTAACGTATATGTATAGCGTTATCATACGTACCTGTGTGTCAATAACCTGATCATGAAGTATTTGATTTCTTAATAACCAACCTATCAGGGCATTTTACGTTTTTCTTACATTGATACGATTTTGATCAAAACTATTTGAAATCGTACAAATTCGGTTATTTATATACAGGTCTCTTCGGCATGTTTTTATTGGTTTTGCCATTATTCTAATTATACACTTTTACCCTTGTCGACTTTTGATTTTTACGACCGGATCAGGCTTCGGCCCGTTATGGGTAAAAATACAATCATATGATCTGGATGAATGATATGATTTGTCTCAGGAAATACTTAGTCAGATGTCTTCAGCTATCACCTGAGAGGGGGCTCTCAAGTTTAAATTAGCATTAAATTGACAGAAAAATGACATAATATCTTTCAATAATCAAAAAAACTAATGCACTGATAATGAACATATAAGAAGAGTACCTTTTGGTACAATAAAAATTCTAAATAGACTTATACAAATATTACTAAAGATATAATTGTATTATATAAACTATTTATTGTAGTTTTGTCACTTGGATAGAGATCAATGCACATGATAGTAGGATAAATAGAGCCTATACTACGAGTAGCTCTATTACAATAAGATGTAGCACTTGAGGAATTCTGTCCACCATTAAACATTTTAAACTTAATTTTTCTATCCATTATGAATCAGACTTACCTACAAGTCTGCCCAAGCGGTCGTTTATTGAAGTGGACCGTTTTGGTAGTGATGTTGCTTGCCAACTTAACCTCCTTCGCTCAGGATCGCACTCTTACTGGAAAGGTAACTACTGCTGAAGACGGAACGGCTTTGCCGGGTGTTAACATCTTAGTGGTAGGTACCACTCGCGGAACCCAGACAGATGCCAATGGTACGTACCGTATTAACGTGGGGCCAGGTAGTAAACTTCGTTTTACCTCGGTTGGTATGGAGACCCAGGAAATCCAGGTGAACGACAGTCAGACTACTCTGGATATAGTGATGAAACTAAATTCACAATCACTGTCAGAAGTTGTTGTGGTAGGGTATGGTACTGCAAAGCGGAAAGATCTGACCGGATCAGTTGTTTCGGTGTCTTCTAAAGACATGAACCCAGGCGTTAACCCAAACCCTTTGCAGTCTATTCAGGGAAAAGTAGCCGGCTTAGTAATTACCCAGCCTTCTGGTGACCCTACCCAGAGCCCAACCGTTCGCCTGCGTGGGTATACCTCACTTGCGGGCGGTAGTGATCCTCTGTATGTGGTTGATGGTATGATTGGTGTTCCTATTAGCACCATTGCCCCCAATGACATCGAAACGATGGATGTGCTGAAAGATGCTTCTGCAGCGGCCATCTACGGTTCCCGTGCGGCTAACGGCGTTATTCTGATTACAACGAAACGTGGTAAAGCCGGAAAAACAACCCTTTCTTTTAATAATTACGTTGGGGTTTCTACGATTTCAAAACGTTTTGATTTACTGGATGGCCCTGGTTATGTGGACGCCGTAACTAAAATCAAGGGAGCTTCTGCTTTATCAGATGGGCTGCGTTTCCCTGAAAATGCCAGTGGTAATTATTACAATACCGACTGGATTAAGGAAATTACTCGTGCGGCCGTTACGAATAATCATGAGTTAGCCTTATCGGGTGGTACACCACAATTAAGCTACCGTGGAGCTTTGAATTACATTAGCCAGCAAGGTTTAGTACAAAATACGGGTTTAAATCGTTTAACGGCTCGTTTTAACCTTGATCAGAAGGCATTAAACGATCGTTTAAACATTCAATATAACCTGGCTTATACGGAAACGCACTCAAAATATGCCGATGGTAACATTATTAGTAATGCCACAACATTTTTGCCAACCTTACCTATTTACGATACGGATGGATCGTTCTACGAAGTAGGTGGTAGCTTTAGTTTGTATAACCCGGTTGCCATGTTGAAAAACATGACGAACAATGGTGAACTCCGTTACATCCAGGGTGGTATGAACCTTCGTTATGAGATTCTGGATGGTTTAACCTTAGGCGTAAGCGGCCAGTTACAGAGAAGCACGGAAGTAAAAGATTATTATACGAATCCTAATGTTAAAGCGTATGCCTCTAACAATGGCCGTGCAAGCCGCAGTCTGGATGATGTTAATAATCGCCTGTTGGAATTGACGGCCAATTACACAAAAAACATTAGCGATAAAAGTAACTTCTCTCTTTTAGGTGGTTATTCTTTTCAGCAGACTGATAAAGACGGTTTCGGTGCCGCAAATAACGGTTTCGTTACGGACTTCGTAACAATCGATAACTTAGGGTTAGGTTCAGGTACCCTGATTAGTCCAAGTAACAACTACGCCACTTCCTATCGGAATCAGACGAAACTGATTTCGTTCTTTGGCCGTGGGATGTTGAATTTGGCAGATAAATACAATTTAACTGCAACCGTACGTCGGGATGGTAGTTCTAAATTCGGGGCTAATCATAAATGGGGGGTATTCCCATCCGTTGGAGCGGGCTGGACTATTTCGAATGAATCATTCCTGGCTGGTAAAAACTTCCTGAATTATTTGAAACTACGTGCAGGCTGGGGACAAACGGGTAACTCGGAAGGGATCAATCCTTATAACTCACTGCTTCTATACGGCCAAAGTGGAACCTATTATGATGGTTCGGTAGGTGATTTCTTACCAGGGTATGCCATTACTCAAAATGCTAACCCTGATCTAAAGTGGGAAGTACTACAAACAACAAATGTAGGCTTTGATTTCCAACTGCTAAAAGGACGCTTCTCTGGTACAATCGAGTATTATAACAAGCTTACTAAAGATATGTTATTTAATTACAACGTATCAGCTGATGGGGTGAATTATTTTACAAATACCATTTTGGCCAACGTGGGTAGCATGAAAAACTCCGGTATTGAGTTTAGCCTGGGCGGTGCCCTTATTGAAAAAGGAAAGTTCAGTTGGAATGCCAACCTGGTTCTTTCCTATAACAAAAATAAAATTGTTTCCCTTTCAAATAGCAAGTACCAGACCGGGCAGATTCGCTTCAACGCTTTTGGAGGACGTGGCCTTTCGGATGTATACGCTTCTTACCTGACCCCAGGGCGTCCTCTAGGAGAGTTTAATAACGTACCTACGTTTGCTGGTTTCGACGATGATGGTAACGTATTGATGAAATCTGGGACTGGCGGTGATCCGGTTACGGACGTATCTACCTCTGATGCTTCAGTAGCTGCTGCAGCTGGTAATCCTATTAATCAGGGTAATCCTCAGCCTTTCTTAACCGGTGCTTTTTCAAATACATTCCGTTATAAGAACTTCGATTTATCCTTCCAGTTACGCGGTACCTTCGGTAATAAAATCCTGAACAATATTCGTAACAACCTGATGTTGCCCGGTTCCATTCTGGAAACAAACATGTTGAAAGATGTGAATACGCTTCCAGTAAATTATGGAACTAACGTATTGACTACCATGTGGATCGAAAGCGGTACGTTCGTTCGCTTCGATAACTGGCAATTAGGTTATAACATCCCCGTAAAAGGTAAAACACTCAGCAATGCCCGCTTATACATTGGTGGTAACAACCTGTTTATTCTGACCAAATACAAAGGCATTGACCCTGAGCTTCAGACCAAGGGCGATTTAAGCTCAAATACCTCGCAGACCCCTAACTCAATTGGTTTGGATAATAGCTCGGTATAT
This sequence comes from Siphonobacter sp., assembly GCA_047605205.1. Taxonomy (GTDB): domain Bacteria; phylum Bacteroidota; class Bacteroidia; order Cytophagales; family Spirosomataceae; genus Siphonobacter. The sequence continues at coordinate 10,836 of JASGGE010000015.1, read as the reverse complement.
CCTAAAACCAGAACCTTCCAATTGGGGCTTAACCTGACGTTTTAATTAAATCAGATTGTGTGATTTGCGATTAAACTTTTAAAGCAATGCTTACAAAGAAAACTCTCTATATACTTTCGGTTCTTTTACTGGGCACTCAGGCTTGTACTGATTTGACCGAAAAAACCTACGATGTTATTCCAACATCAGACTTTGGCAGTACCGCAGATCAGCAGGCTGCTCTGATTGGTCCACTTTATAGTAAGTTAGGAGATTATTGGGAATACCATTTTTGGTTTAATGCTTCTACCGATGAACAAATGATTCCAACCCGTGGAGGTGACTGGAAAGATGGTGACCAATGGTTACGCATGTATACCCATACATGGGATCCTGTTTTGGATAATAGTCGGTTTAATGGAGCGTGGACCTGGTGTTATAATGCCATTACTGCCATTAACTTACAGTTAGCATCTGTTACGGATGCGTCGACCATTGCGGAATTAAGAGCTCTCCGTGCTTTTTTCCATTACCAGGCTATGGATTATTTTGGTAGTGTAATTATTGCTGATGGTGTTGCCACTGGTAGTTCAACGCAAAGTACTCGTACCGAAGTATTTAACTGGATTGAAGAAGAGTTGTTGGCAGTTTATGGTGATCTTAGCGAAACGGTAGGTGGAGCCTATTACACGCGTATGAACAAATACGTAGTGGATATGATTCTGGCTAAAATGTATCTGAATGCTGAGGTATATACGGGTACTGCCCGCTGGAGTGATGCCATTACCTATTGTGATCACATCATTAGTTCGGGGAAATATACACTGGCAGCTGATTTCTTTAGCAACTTCAGCATCAATAACCAGGACTCACCAGAGATTATCCTGGCAACCGCTTTCGATAAAACCAAACGTACAGGTTTCTACATTCAAATGGCTACTTTGCACTATAAGCAGCAGCTAGAATTTAACATAGGCTCAAGCCCCTGGAATGGCCCCTGTGCAGTGCCTGAATTTTACGATTCATTCAGTGATGAGGATCTTCGAAAAGATATGTGGATGGTAGGTCAGCGTTACGCTGCTGATGGTACTGCTTTAACGGATGATGGTATCCCTTTAGTTTTGGATCCTGAAGTACCTTCATTTGTAATGGCTGCCGGAGCAGAAGGTCGTATTAAAGGTGCCCGTTGCAAAAAATACGAAATTCAAAAGAATAACGCCTATAGTTACCAGGACAACGATTTCGTAGTGTTTCGCCTGGGTGATGTGTACCTGATGCGTGGTGAGGCGTACTTACGCTTAGGGGATGTGGCAAAGGCTCTGGCTGATGTAAACGTTATTCGGGCTCGTGCTGGAGTAGAGGAGTATACCTCACTTACATTGGATGAGTTACTCGCCGAACGGGGCCGTGAACTGGCATGGGAAAACCACCGTCGTCAGGATCTGATTCGCTTTGGTCAATATAACAAGGCATGGCGATTCAAAGATGCCGACGATGCTTACCATAATCTGTTCCCTATTCCGAATGACCAGTTGGTATTGAATACTAATCTGAAACAAAACCCAGGGTATTAATTCTAACTTGTTTGTGTAAAAGAGGCTCCTTTTCTGAAAAGGAGCCTCTTTTGTAACTACCATTGTTCAGCAATCAGGGCTCTAACTCGATAAAAATATCAAGGATCTGCCTCCGTCAATAGAAACCTATGTGAAAAACTATTGGTACCCAGATGCGGATTACGTGGTTGATAAGGCTTTTTACGGAAAGGAACCTTACTCATTCAGTTTCAGGATACGTACATGAATAAAACCGTCTGGCAGGGATACGCCGCCCGGGTATCTCCCGAAGGGTATTTTGATAAAAATCCGGACGGCAGCGAGAAATGTACTGTTAGGATACCTCTCGTTAACCTACCAGGCAAATAACCGCGAAGATCTTCTTTCTAACAAAAAAACTGCTTGATAGCCGGGGGTAGGTTATGCCTGTTCCAGAACAGCCTTTTCAATGACTCCTGGAAAATGCTGGTATTCGAGTTGATGGCATTTATGGGCTACCTGTTCAGGCGTATCTGTAGGCTCTACTGTAAATGCATCCTGAAAAATAATGTTGCCTTCATCGTAGTGTTCGTTGACAAGGTGAATGGTAATACCCGATTCTCGTTCGCCAGCCTTTACAACGGCCTCATGAACGCGAAGTCCATACATTCCTTTTCCACCGTATTTGGGTAATAAAGCCGGATGAATGTTCAGGATACGATTTGGATACGCTGCAACGAGCGAGTGAGGAACCAGCCACAGAAATCCGGCCAGAATAATCCAGTCAATCTGGGCTTGCTGTAACCAGTCAAGCACTTCACCTGAGCGAAACTGTTCCCGATTAAACAATTTTAGAGGGATACCCAAGCGTTCGGCACGAGCAATAACGCCGGCCTGAGGATTATTACACAGAATAAGTTCTACTGAAATTTGATCGTGATGGCGGAAATACTGCACGATGTTTTCAACGTTTGTACCCGAACCCGATGCAAAAAGTGCTAATCGTTTCAATATAATTTACAATTTACGGTTTACCATTGTCAGTTGATCTAACAGAAAGCTCTCTTTCATTGACAACTGAAAACCAGAAACAGAAAACAAGTTTATAGTAAGTAAACGCCAGTTTCTGGCCCTTCCAGAATAACCTCAATGTGATCATTAAGGGTAGTCATGAGAGCATACCCTACAAAATCGGCTGAAACGGGGTACCGGCGATAATTACGGTCTACCAATACCGACACTTGCAGGCGTTTTAGCTTGGTCTGAAAAAAGGGAGTTAAACTATAGGCCAGCGTTCGACCGGTATAGAGCACATCATCACAAATAACAACGCATTTTCCCTCCAGAGTGGAAGAGGCAATACTGAGCGTGATGGGGTGGCCGGCCGGGTCTGTTTTGTGAATATGAATATCAATTTGCTGCACAACCATAGGTGAAATGGCCTCCAGCTGCTCTTTCAGGAGTGTAGCCATAACCACCCCGTTAATTCCGGCCAGTACAAGTTCCCGCTCTTCAAAATTGGATTCGTAGATTTCGAAAGCAATCCGGCGGATTTTCTGTTTTAGTTGCTCCTGATTAAGAAGAAGCGTTTTCTCGGTTGAAATCATGGCCGAATTTACAGCAGCTTAGCATTCAAGAGGTAATTAATGCCGGAAAAATCCATAGAAGAGTAGATTTTAGGCTTCTAAACATATATTCTGGGGAGGCGTGTTCCAGGAGCTATAAGCTTTTTGTATTTTTGCACACTATTTAGTGTGAGAGGAGATCATACCTTCTCCTTATTCGTTAGAAACATGGCAAAAGTTCCGGTAAATCGCTACCAGCAACCCTACATTAACAACGGCTCGACAGGGATGCCGCAGGGGATTCGTACTAAGAAAACAGGTTTAGAACCTAAGCAATATATTGGTCTGGCCCTGAGTGACTGGATTAAGAAAGAATGGTTCTGGTTTCTGATACCAGCAGGTGTTATTATCCTGAACGTAATACTAAACGTAACGAAGGGTTACCCCAACTGGTGGATTTATCTGCTTGCTGCGTTAGGGGCAATTGGCTTTGGCTTATTCCGGGCTATGCAGTTTACGGCAACTACTCAGGTTGAGCAGAACAAACCGATGTTTGAGAAGTTTGTTTATGAGTTTGATAACCGCCAGATTTTTGTCTGGAAAAACCGTGAAAAACGCGAAGGGGGTCAACTACCCTGGAATATGGTCCAGTCAGTACGTAAGGATAAGGAGGCTTACGTCTTCATTTTAGGTAAATATCAATATCTGTATCTACCTTTTAGTGCATTTAATTCTGAACACGATGTCAAAATGTTTGAAACCATTCTGACGCGTAAAGAGCTTTTAAAGTAACCAGTGAAACCTAAAAAAGGTCGGTGGGATTTCCCCGCCGACCTTTTTTATTCCGCCGATGTAGAGAAAGTAATCTCCACAAAATAGAGCAATTATGCCACTAGAAAGCCTTCAGGAGCGGTTGGCTCCTTTACAGAAACAACTAATCGATCACTCCGTCTATACTCAGATTTCGAGCTTGGAAGACCTGCGGGTATTCACCGAGAGCCACGTTTTCGCTGTATGGGATTTTATGTCCCTTCTTAAAGCTTTACAGCATGAGCTTACCTGTGTCGAGGTGCCCTGGATACCTAAAGGCTCTGGCTCGACGGCTTACCTGATTAATGAAATTGTAACGGGTGAAGAAAGTGATGTAGACCAGAATGGCGAACGCATGAGTCATTATGAACTCTATTTGAAAGCCATGCGTGAATTGTCGGCTGATACGTCAAGAATTGAAGCCTTCATTCGAAAACTACAGGCAGGAGCCAGCGTAGAACAGGCTTTGGAGGAGCTTGTTATTGCGGAAGGAGTAAAAGATTTTGTTCGTTTCACGTTTTCGGTGATTAAGCGAAACCGACCACACGAAATTGCGTCGGCGTTTACGTTTGGTCGGGAAGATTTAATTCCTGGTATGTTTATCGAATTAGTTCGAAATCTGAATAAACGTTTTCCCGGCCAACTGGATACGTTCCGGTATTACCTTGAAAGGCATATCGAAGTAGATGGGGATGAACATGGGCACCTGGCTACCGCCATGGTACAGGAATTATGTGGTAATGATGAAATAAAATGGGCTGAAGCAACGCAGGTAGCTGAGCAGGCCTTACAACAACGCATTCAACTCTGGACCACCATTCGGGCGAACGTAGTGGGCGTTGCGTAGTCAATGAAAAGATTTTTAATAATTAATACGGTATTCTATTTTGATTCCTTAGTTACTATATTTTTTGCTATAATTGATTGATTATTAGATAATTTATAGATTTTTTAGAATGAAGCCAGTATGTAACTAAGGGTTATGTTCTGGCTTTTTGATTTTATAAGTGATTGGCTAAACCAAGTCAATTATCTACTTTTAAAGTAACAACGAGTTCTACACCTGTTTTTTTCTTTACATACACCTATGAGTACTTTCCAGATTCAGGAAACGCCCGTGGTTTACGATGTAATTATCGTTGGATCAGGAGCGGGTGGGGGGATGGCGGCATATCAACTTTCCAAGGCGGGAGCCAAGGTTTGTTTGCTGGAAGCCGGTGGTTATTATGACCCTGCCGATCCTAAATACATTACTCAATTAAAATACCCCTGGGAGTCGCCCCGACGTGGTGCCAGCACTACGCGGCCCTTTGGCGATTTTGATGCAGCCTGGGGCGGTTGGCAACTAGAAGGAGAACCTTATTCGGCCAAGCCGGGGACAGAGTTTCACTGGTTCCGGAGCCGGATGCTGGGGGGCAGGACGAATCACTGGGGGCGTATTTCATTACGTTTCGGTCCGGACGATTTCAAACGCGGCTCACTCACGGGCATTGGTGATGACTGGCCGATTACCTATGATGACGTAGCTCCCTATTATGACAAGGTAGATCGCCTGATTGGTTTATTTGGTTCTAAAGAAGGGATTCGTAGCGAACCTGACGGGATATTCTTACCTCCACCAAAGCCTCGTTTGCACGAATTGATGATTAAGAAGGCTGGTAAAAATCTGAATATACCGGTTATACCTTCCCGTCTTTCGATTCTCACACAACCCATTAACGGAGAACGCGGTAAGTGTTTCTATTGCTCACAATGTGGGCGAGCCTGTCAGGTATATGCTGACTTTTCGTCTTCGTCAGTGTTATGCAAACCCGCAATCAAAACGGGGAACGTCACGCTGATCAACGGAGCAATGGCCCGTGAAGTTTTGACGGATCAGAAGACTGGCTTGTGTTCGGGAGTATCTTACGTGGATAAAGCTACGATGGAAGAAAAAACCGTCCGGGGCAAGATAGTAGTTCTGGCAGCTAGTACCTGTGAATCGGCCCGTTTGCTGTTGAATTCCAAATCATCACGTTTTCCAAATGGGCTTGCTAATTCCAGCGGTATTATTGGTAAGTATCTCAACGATTCCACTGGGGCAAGCCGTTCGGCGTTTATTCCGGCTCTAATGAACCGTAAACGCTATAATGAAGATGGCGTGGGTGGTATGCACGTGTATACGCCCTGGTGGCTGGATAACAAGAAATTGGATTTCCCCCGTGGTTATCACATTGAATACGGTGGCGGAATGGGAATGCCCGGCTATGGCTTTGGGATGAATATCCAGGCCATGAATGGTAAGTATGCCTATTCAGACGGAAAAACGCTTCCATCGGGTGGGTATGGCTCTCGGCTGAAAGAAGATGCTTACCGTTTCTATGGAGCTTATATTGGAATGGCAGGCCGGGGCGAACCCATACCCCTGGAAAGTAACTATTGCGAAATAGATCCGAACAACGTTGACAAGTACGGGATACCGACGCTTCGCTTCCATTACAAATGGACTGATAATGAAGTGAAACAGGCCAAGCACATGCAGGATACATTTGAGGAGATTATTCACGAAATGGGTGGTATTGCCTTAGGTAACAAACCCGGAGCTGAGCATAATTATGGTTTGGAAGCTCCCGGAAAGATCATCCACGAAATTGGTACTGTCCGGATGGGCAGTGATCCGAAAAAATCGGCTCTTAACAAGTATATGCAAGGCCACGATGTCAAGAACCTGTTCGTAGTAGATGCAGCTCCTTTTGTAACGCAGGGTGATAAAAACGTAACCTGGACGATCCTGGCGATGTCCATGCGGACCAGTGATTACATCATCGAGCAAGTGAAACAAAAAAGTATCTAAACAGAAAACTGACAAAAATGAAACGTCGAGATACCCTTAAATCCATTGCGATTAGTTCGTTAGGACTTGCTACTGTCCCGACGACTGATTTGGTGGCGGCCCCGCCCGAAGCTCCCGTTAAAATTCCCGGAGGTCGGCAGAAAGAAGAAGCCATTCGGGATGCCAAATTGATGGCTGAAAAGTTTTTTACACCGCATGAGCTAAAAACAATTACGGTATTAGCTGATATTATTCTGCCCGCAGATAAAACTTCGGGGAGTGCCTCTCAGGCGGGCGTTCCGGCGTTTATTGAGTTTATGGCAAAAGATCAGCCGGTTCATCAAATCCCTTTACGTGGCGGGTTGCGTTGGCTGGACAGTGAAAGCTTGAAACGTTTTAGTAAGAAGTTCATAGAACTAACACATGCCCAGCAAATAGAAATCGTGGATGATATTGCTTATCCTGAACAGGCACAACCTCAGTTTTCGCAGGGAGTAGCCTTTTTCAGTAAAATGCGGGATATGACCATGACCGGTTTTTTTACTACCCGAATGGGTTTTGATTATATTGGTTATGTAGGTAATACACCTAACCTTTGGGAAGGCGTTCCGCCGGAAGTACTAAAACAATACGGCTTAAGTTACGATCCTGAATAAAAAAGTGAGCGGCTTCAGCCGCTCACTTTTTTTAATGTCCAACTATAATTTTATGCTTACTAATAGAACCATCTGTTTTTGTAACATAAACAATATATAAACCAACCGGCAGGTTTTGCATATTGATGGTGTTAGGTAATGAATTATCTGCTTCATAGACTAAAGCACCCTTCATGGAATAAACGGAAACTTTACTTAAATTTCCAGAGATCTGTAACGTGCTTGAAACAGGATTTGGGTAAACAAGAATTGCCTCCGTAGAACTTGTAAGAACAGAAACGGTTTCCGTTGAACTATAAATGGTATTACCAGATAAATCAAGCCCTTGTATCCGATAATAAGCCGTTGTTTCTAATGGATTAGTATCGGTAAACGTATAGGAACAGATAAGGCTGTCAGTGCTTGATAAAGAAGAAGTAGTAAGGGCCTCCCAGTTAAGGTTATCCGCACTACGTTCTACATCAAAAGATGAAATAATTGAGCAGGTAGCATTCCAACTTAGGTTAACCACACTTTCATTTAAAACCGCATTAAAGTTGGTAATAGCGGGTTCATTATAAGTACTAAAATAGTAATCCAGCCAGGTTAATCGGGTTGTTGTCCATGTTTTCATATAGGCAAGTTCTGCATCGCTATAGGAAAGCATATCCCCAGACCAAACGAGTGCTTCACGGTCATAAATAGCATTCGTTTTCAAGTAAGTATAATAATAGTCAATAGAGGCAAGCAGGCTATCGTTTGAAAGAGTTGTTTCTCGTAACGCAAACCACCGTTGGGAAAGATTTATTTTAAAACTATCAGCAGTGGATATTAATCGTGAAAACAAACCACTTGTTAAGATATCATTAGTAGTATTTTTTTGTGATCCATCGTAATAATATCCCCATGTACCATCTAAATCCCAGGGAATTACAAAATAGGGAGAAGACTCATCATAACGAGCCAGGAACATATTTTTTCCTACGTTATCCTGAGCTCTTATCAGATTTAAAAAGATAAAGTAATCAGCTACATTATCCTCCCGAATATTAGTAGAAACGTTTTCTTTGAAAAGACTATCACTACTGTTAATGACAAAATCTTCCAGATTTCGCAGATTTACCCAGTCTGTTTCATCCGGATAACTAAGCTCCCAGCCACTCCAGGTTTCAGAAGTTGTAGTGGGTAAATCATCAACACTACTGAATATAGTTCCTGCTCCCCATGAATCTCCTTTATAGAGCTCACCACCTGTGCCTGCTGTTTTCTGTTTCTGAAGCTTAAGCTGCTTGCGATCCATGTTTTCAGCAAACAGATAAACTCCCTGATAGGCTCCATCTAAAAAGACATCTACATAACAGGTATGAATAGTAGCCAAGGCCTCTGGTTCTTCATCTGCATAATAGAGTGTATGCATTTTAAACCATAATTCATGAGACATTTTGTTATTAAAACGTAACTTCTCATTATACATGGCAAGAAAAAGCCAACGCTTGTCGCTTCGCATTCCTAGCAATGACTCATCTTTAGTTTCACTTCCGGTACTATCGGTCCATAACTGAACGCGGTAGGATTTTTTAGGAAGTGTACTCGAATAAGATCCGCGAATTTTAATACCCATATCAGAAGAGTAGGTATTCCCAGTAGTATCAATAACAGAAATAGTCCCACCAATTTCACTATCGCTCTGAATACTGCCTGAAGCAGTAAGGGAAATAAGTGGTAAACGAGTAAAGAAAAGTTGATAAGTTATTTCATTTGCTTCAACGCTATAAGAAGTAGCAGTTTGAATACTAGTAACTGGACTACTAAATGTATAGGTCTGGTCAAATATAATCGTAGTTACACTGTCAGAAATAACAGGAATTTCGTTACAAATAATCAAATGCAGAGATTGATCTATCTGGTAACGTGAAGAAGAAATTTGGGCATAGACAGGTTCAATGCTAAAGAAAAGCAGTACTAATAAAACCCGGACAAAAAATAGAGAGCGACACATATAAAATAATTGCTAAAAGCCTGAAAACTAGCTTATAAAGGGCTTATACATAGGTAAAAATAGGTATAAGTCTATACGCTTAATATAGTAGCTATGTTTAGGTATATTGTTAAATTTGGATAAATAGCGATTAAATTATATAAAAAAGCTACGTTTATTCATAATAATAAGATAATATAATTTTAAATAAGCAGTAACAAAAAAACAATTTCATGTAACGGTTTATAACATATGTTAATGCATAAAGGGAAGGCTTATTATGTCAAAGGGGTAATGGTTTCTGTGCTGAGAGAAACGCACTATGCAAAAGAAAAATACCAGGAAAAACAGAACGCATATGGATTTAGAGGGACTGTTTCTATAAGACGATACCGATTTCTAAATACCCTTTTGGGTACTAAAGTATTTTATAATCAATGATTTGGTAAGATTATTTTTTAGTAGATAACAATGAAATAAGCCTTTAGAATACACAATTACCAATTGCAAGCCTTACTTTTGTGTCCGCATTTTAGGTTTTAACGGTGTCAATCCGTTAAATGAAAAGGGAACACCGGTGTAAATCCGGGGCTATCCCCGTAGCTGTAAGTTCTTGAAGTTTTCTGTTTGCCGTTTTCAGTTGACAATTGAAAACAGTAAATAAAAAACGGAAGGGATCAGGCATTAAGCCACTGTACCGGATGGGTATGGGAAGGCGTCTGATTAGAACGAGCCAGAAGACCTGCCTGAAATGGAATCACATATTCCGAGCTTTCGGGTGAAAAGCTGAGGAAGAAAGGAAAACGATAGTACTTACGCATTGAAAAGGAACTTTTCAGTGGTAAGGGTACGAGACTGTTTCCTTTTTCTTCTTTTTTCTTCAGAAAGTTCATAATCTTATTTCTCTGATTATGAGCAATTTTACAAAATTCACAATTTTATTTTCCCTATTTAGTGTGAGTGTCTGGGCTCAGGATGAAAAGCCTGGTAAATCCCTTGATGAGGTAACGGTTACGGCCAATCGTATTGATCAAAAACTTTCTCATACGGGGAAGGTGGTTACTGTACTTTCAGATTCGGTTCTGTCAAAGTACTCAACGCAATCCATTGGCGAATTACTGGCTCGTCAGGTTGGTTTTATGGTTGTTGGTGCTCAGGGGCCACTTGGTACCAATCAGGACGTATATCTGCGGGGAGCCAGTACGGGTAATCTGCTGATCTTGCTGGATGGCCTGCCAGTGTATGATCCTTCTGGAACCAGTCCTACATTCGATCTGAATCTAATCCCTGTTGCTGATTGCGACCGTATTGAAATTCTTCGGGGAGCCCAGTCTACCTTATATGGTTCTGATGCTGTGGCTGGTGTTATTAACATTTTTACGAAAAAGGCAGAAGGGAAACGCTTGGGAGGTACCGTTGCTTTGCAGGCGGGCAGCTATGGTACGTTCCGAGGGACGGTGGGCATTCATGCATCTTCTGAAAAAGGGTATGTTAATGTTCAGTATACCCGTTTACGTTCAGACGG
>JASGGE010000014.1:0-36153 GCA_047605205.1 Siphonobacter sp. | reverse complement strand
CGGATAAGATTACTGCCAATAAATCCGGCGGCTCCGGTAACAATAATCATAGGTACACGCTGGGGATGTGTAGTTTTATTTAATAGTTTATATACCATTAGGCCGAAACAAAGGTACTGGGTCGAGTAGTGAAAACCTATACAACATTTTAGGATTAAATTGTATTTTTCTTATAATATACTGGGTAAAAGCTTAAAAAATCATTAATAAAATTGACTGATTTTTAGTTAATATAGTACTTGATAACTGTAACTACCGGTTATATAAAACACTTGCACAATTGAATTTTTTTGAGAAGTCTATCAGGAAAAATTGTACATTTGTAGCCTATTCAGCCGGTGCTAGGTCGTTCCCATCAGCAAGAGTAGCAAGAGGTATCGAACAAACTGAACGATGGTATACGTTTCAAGAAAAGAATATTTTAATGCAGCTCACCGGGTGTATAATCCGGCTTGGAGCGACGAGCAGAATCAGGCGGTATTCGGTCCGTGTGCCAATCCGTACTATCACGGCCACAATTTTGAACTAATTGTGACTGTAAAAGGAAAAATCAATCCAGATACTGGCTTTGTGATGGATATGAAACAACTTGGCGGCCTGGTTCGTACCGAGATTGTTGACAAGGTAGATCACCGGAATTTGAATCTGGAGGTAGATTTTCTGAGGGATAAAATTCCTACCTGTGAAGTATTTATCTCTGAAATCTGGGCTATTATAGCTCCTAAGGTAGAGGTGCTGACGGAAGGCCGGGCAAAACTTCACGCATTAAAGCTAATTGAAACCCCCAAGAATTTTGTGGAATACTTTGGCGAGTAAATGGCGTTTACAGTTTTCAGATGGATAATCATGTTTATAAATCCTTCTAACTGTTCAATCTTACCTGAAGGCTGTAAACTGAAAATTATGAACTCATGAAGTACTTTCTCATTGCTGGCGAGCGGTCTGGTGATTTGCACGGTTCAAACCTGATTAAAGGTATTCGTGCCTATGATGATGAGGCAAAAATTCAGGTTTGGGGTGGGGAATTGATGGAAAATCAAGGAGCTCAATTACTGCATCACTACCGCGATTCGGCTTTCATGGGTTTTCTGGAAGTAGCCAAAAATATCCGCATTATTCGTCGGCAAATGAATCAGTGCAAGGATGACCTGCTGGCATTTCAACCTGACGTGTTAATTCTGATTGATTACGCTGGTTTTAATCTTCGAATGGCCGAATTTGCCAAAAAATATGGTATTCGAACTTTTTACTACATCTCTCCTAAAGTTTGGGCCTGGAATCAGAAACGAGCTTTGAAAATCAAGCGGGTGGTTGATCGGATGTTTTGTATTTTTCCGTTTGAAGTTGATTTCTTTCGCAAGTTTGATTATGAGGTTGACTACGTAGGAAACCCCTTACTGGATGCGATTACTCAATTTAAGCCAAGCCCTGATTTCAGGGAGATAAATAATCTTGATAAGCGGCCTATTGTAGCTCTTCTGCCGGGTAGCCGGGTGCAGGAAGTAAAACGGATGTTACCTGTTATGCTGGCTGTGAGAGAAAATTTCCCTGAATATCAGTTTGTTATTGCTAAAGTTTCGAATCTCTCGGAAACTTTGTATGATACGGCTGGTAAAGAAGTGAAGTTTGTAACGGATGCCTCTTACGATTTACTTCATATAGCACATGCGGCATTAGTGACGTCCGGTACGGCTACGCTGGAAACCGCTCTTTTTAATGTGCCACAAGTCGTTTGTTATGAGGCAAGTGTCTTGACCTATCAAATTGTCAAACGACTGATTCGGGTACCCTATATTTCACTTGTGAACCTGATTGCTAATCGACAGGTAGTGAGAGAATTGATTCAAAATGACTTTACGCCCAGCCATATTCAGGAAGAGTTAACGAAAATTCTATCAGGAAAGTCACGCCAGCGTATGCTGGCAGATTATGGAGAAATTCATCAACTCATTGGCGAACCCGGAGCTTCTGAACGGGCGGGCGGGTTAATGGTTTCGTATCTTCAGCACGAACTGCCTAGTTAGTTGATTCACGTAGATAATGTTGAATCCAGGATTTCTGTACACCCTCTACCTGCGAAAAAAAGCGGGCAATAACTACTTTGTCAGCATCCCAATTTCCACTTGGCCAGAAGGGTTCACTAAAAAAAACGAGTTTTCGGGCATAGTCAAAACCGCAGAAAACGATGGGAACGTGTGCTCCAAGAGCCATATAATAAGAACCAGTTTTTAGCTCACTGACATCGGTGCGGGTACCCTCAGGCGTGACGCAAATCCGGAATTCTTTTTTTGAATTAAACAAATCCACCACGCTCTCTACAAAATTGCGGGTTTTGCCCCGATCTACTGGATACCCACCCATGACTTTCATGAACCAAGCCACAGGAGCAGGTTTAAAGAGTTCTTTTTTTGCGAGATAGTAAATCCAGGTATCGATATAGGCTCTTGCTCCAACCCCAACAAAAAAATCCCAGGCCGTGGCGTGAGGAGCTACCATTAACACAAATTTGGGTAAATTTTTGGGGATAGGGCCAGAGGTTTTCCAGCCTGCTAATCGAAAGAGGGTAGCCACCAGCCAGCGTAACATATAGATTTAGAGAGAAGGGGGTTAATAATGATCTATCAAAATCATCTTTATCGGAAGTTTTAGCCTAGTAAACCATAAATGGTTTAGGACTGAAACACAATAAGAATACCACTAACGAAAACCAGCCTAATACCTGGCGTTGCCAGCCGATAGGTACTTCTATTTCTGCTTGAGGATGATGAATACCCAGAAAACGACCAAGCATAATAGCAAAAGGGAAAAAGCCCTGATATCCTTCAATGCTGGGATAAATGCAGGTCATGCCAAGCTGTACGAGTAGGATACTCAACGCAATTGCCAGTACCGTTAGCCGGTTGTTGCTAATGCGGCTACATGACCAGAACAGTACGAAAGCATACAGTGACAGATAGCCACACTGAATCAGAAATTCTTCATTGTTAGGATTGGTAAAGTCCTGGAAACGAAACCAGCCTAAACCGGCATAAAATAGGAAACCAATGAAAATGATAGGAGATATAATGCTATGACCTTTTCGTCCTAATAATCCGTACAGAATATGTCCGCCATCTAATTGCCCCATCGGAAACAGATTGAGTGCCGTAAAAAACAGGGATAGATAGCCAGCAAAGAGATAAGGATAATAAGCAATATCGTATTGATTGGGCACGTGCCCGATTGCTACATATTTCTTGAAAAACAGAAATAACAGATTATCCCCCAGGGCGACAGCTCCGCGACCTTTCAGGGCATCGGGAGTATACACATAATCGGCATAACGACTGCCTAATTGTTTCCACTCTGGATGGACGGTTAACACGTAATCAGCAGGAGGCAGGTGCGTAAACCCATACCAGAGCAAAACTAAGGCCACGGCAAAACCAGCCAGAGGGCCGGCAATACCAATATCGAAGTATTGCAGATTGCTTTTGACGCGGCTTCGCAGCCGAATAACTGCCCCCATCGTGCCGATGGTAGTAAAAGGACCTAACCAGAGAGGAATATAGTAGGGGAGAGTTGTTTTTACTTTGTTTGCTCTGGCTGTGAAATAGTGGCCAAATTCATGAACAGTCAATACACCCAGAAAGGGTAATGAGAATTTGAATCCCCGGGCAATATCGCGAATCGTGAATGGCGTAGGGGTGTAAAAAAGAGAAGTTCCGTGAATCCATTCAGAACCGGCAATTGTTGTGGTTATTAAGGTAACAATAAACAGAACGGCCTGGATGATATAACGTCGCCGGGTACGGCTCATAGCATAATGAATAAAGCCAGTGGCCTGAATGCTTTCAGCACATGATTATCAGGAAAGGTATACGGTACCATACCACAAAACGTACCTAATAATCAATTAGTTTGTCGAGCATACTGCCGATGGGGTTAAGCCAAATGGTTGAAATACCAACGGTTTTTGCCGCTTCGATGTTGTCGGCATTGTCGTCAATAAAGATACTTTCGGTTGCGTCGAGGCCTCCTTTTTGCAGGCATTGCCGGTAAAATTCAGGATTGGGCTTCATAAAACCCATTTCATAAGACAGGAAAGGAATCTCGAACATACTCAAAAAATCATATCCGTGTTTTTCGGCACGGCGAACGATTTCCTGTACGTGAATGGAGTTGGTATTGCTTAATAAAAAGACCCGATAATTCTTTCGCAGAGCTTCAATTCGCTCCAGCCGTTCTTTGGGCATATCCAGAAGCAATTCGCACCAGGCCGCATCAATTTCTTCATCTGTCCAGCTGGTATTGAATTCTTTTCTCAATAAATCCCGGAAATCAGTTTCACCGATTTTACCAATTTCAAACTGATGGAAAAAGGCTTTTTCGTGGAAAAGTCGGGTGGCTTCCTCTTCGGAAATGCCGGCCATTTGAGCAAAGGCACGATACGTACGGGGCACGTCAATATCAATAATGACGTTCCCCATATCGAAAATCAGGTTTTTAATCATGAGCTCTCTTTGGCTTTACAGAAATTGACTTATTGAAACCAAATAAGCCGAACGGATTCTGAAAACGTTATTCGTTGAATACGCCCATTTTAGAGAACTTTTCAATACGCTGATTGATCCGTTCTTCGGGACTAAGGGCAGAAAGTTCTTTAATTTTCAGTAGAAGTTCTGACTGAAGGATACCCGCCATGCCGTCATGGTCAATGTGAGCTCCACCGAGTGGCTCGGGAATAATACCGTCTACCAAACCATTGTTGTACATATCGGTAGCGGTTAGCTTGAGGGCTTCAGCGGCCTGTTCTTTATAGTCCCAGCTACGCCAGAGAATGGACGAGCAGGATTCAGGGGAAATAACAGAATACCAGGTGTTTTCAAGCATCAATACCTGATCACCAATGGCTATGCCCAGGGCTCCACCGGAAGCTCCCTCTCCAATAATCACACAAATGACGGGTACTTTCAGCATGAACATCTCCCGAAGGTTATGGGCAATGGCTTCACCCTGGCCGCGTTCTTCAGCTTCCAGGCCGGGAAATGCTCCCGGCGTATCAATCAGCGTAATAATAGGGCGATTGAATTTTTCAGCCATTTTCATCAGGCGTAAAGCCTTCCGGTATCCTTCTGGGTTAGGCATGCCAAAGTTACGATACTGGCGATCTTTGGTATTACGACCTTTTTGTTGACCAATCACCATCACGGGCTGGTCGTTTAAATAAGCAAAACCACCTACAATAGCTTTATCATCTGCGACTTGGCGATCACCATGAATTTCGATGAAGTCGCTGCACATCCGACTAATATAATCAAGTGAATAAGGGCGGTCCGGATGCCGGGAAAGTTGTACGCGTTGCCAGCGGGTTAAATTCCGAAATGTTTCTTTCTTAAGATCGACCAGTTGTTCTTCGAGAACGGCCGTAGCTGAGGAAACATCAAGGTTTTTATCGGCGGCGAGCCGTTTCATTTCCTCAATTCGGGTTTCGAGTTCGGCAATAGGCCGTTCAAAGTCTAATAATGTTCGCATAATAAAGATTAGGGTTGCCAACCGTTAAGACGATTAAGCGGGGCAAAAGTAATGCTTAGTTTTCAGTCTACCGTTTTCAATTTCAGTTTTCAGTCTATCGTTTTCGGTTTTCAGTTTAGGGTTTAGTGTAGTAAAGGCGTTGATTATTGTTACCTGAAATGTTTGCTAAATGGCTCGTTATGAGGGTGATAGTTTCATAACTAACCCTGAGATGCGATAAGTCGGCGGGTTTACAACTGAAATAGAAAACTGTCAAAGGAATGAAAACTTACAAGGTATACCGTTGGCCTTTGGAAGGAATGGCCACGTCCTGAAAACCATTTTCATGGAGTAAATTACTAAAGACTTCCATAGAAGATTCTTCTCCATGAATCAGGAAAACCTTTTTTAGTTTTTTTGGGGATTGCTGTTGCACAAAACGTAATAGATCCTGCTGGTCGCCGTGCCCACTAAAGATGTCAATCTTTTCGACTTTTGCCAATACGTTAAACTCTTTGTCTTTGATCCGTAATGTACTTTGGCCATTCATTAACCGCCAGCCCAATGTTCCTTCCGCTGCATAACCCACTAACAAAATGGTGCAGTAGGGATTCCCAATATTCATGGCAACGTGCTGCTCAACCCGTCCGCCCGAAACCATACCCGATGCTGAAATGATGATGCAGGGTTCGTTATGATTGGAAATGGCCCGACTGGCCTTCTCACTTTCAACGTATGACAGGTTTTCGAAATCGAAGAGGGAGCCATGTTCTTCCCGAAATTCCTGAGCATCGGCATTGAGCTGCTTATGATTCCGTTCGTATACTCTCATGGTTGAGTGAGCCAAAGGGCTGTCACTGAATACCTTAATAGGCTTAAAACCCTGTTCAGTGTAGAGTCGGTTCAGTGTGAAAAGCAATGCCTGGGTTCTCCCGACGGAGAATGCCGGGATAATTAAACGACCTGGTACATTAATACAGGTACGGCGGATCACATCAGCCAGGGCTTCTTCGGGGGTACGATCGTCTGTATGTAAACGATTTCCATAGGTCGTTTCACAAATCAGGTAATCGACTTCCGGGACTTTATACGGATTAATATGGAGGGGATAATGATTTCTTCCAATGTCCCCTGAAAAACAAATGGATTTTCGTTCTCCGTTTTCAAGGGTTTCCAGCACAATATGAGCGGCTCCTAATAAGTGACCAGCCGGAATGAAGGTTACCCAAAGCCCCTCTTTTACTTTAAAGCGATGATTGAAGCCAATGGTTACAAAATTATCCAGTGAGTCACCTACCTGTTTTTCAAAATACAGATCGCCTTTCTTCTCAAGGCGGGCCATTCGTTTTTTCTTTTTGTTTGATTCGCCCGTTGCCCTCTGTACCCGTTTGTGGTTAAGATGAGCCGCATCAAGTAAAAGTAAACGTGTTAAATCATAGGTTGGGGAAGTACACAATACCTGACCTTCGTATCCGTCACGGTACAAATTGGGAATGTTGCCCGAATGATCAATATGGGCGTGTGTAAGTAAAACAAGGTTAATATTGGAAGGCTCAAAAGAGAAAAGAGATTGGTCCTCTTCCTCTTCTTCCAGATTCCGCTCCATGTTCGTTCCACAATCAATCAGAATCCGGTAATCGTCTTCTAATTCAAGTAAATACATACTGCCCGTTACCTGCCGGGCAGCACCTAAAAAAGTTAGTTTCATCTCTATATCTAAGCACCGCAAATCGGAATACCAGCTATCCATTTTCCACTGATGAAGTTTGATTAGAAGCTTACATCTTCGTAGGAAAATGGATAGAAACATTTGTGAAAAAACGAAAATCTCGCTGGTACAGAACAACTCCAGCAAAAAAGCTACCTATTTTCGCACTAAATCAAGAATGGCAGACCATGTTGGTTGCTATCAATTCAGACAAAACTACCATAAAGAATTAAGAATTTAAGCATTGAAGCGTAGTCAATCCCTTATGAATCACCTGTACCCACTGATTGTCAATTTAATCCTTTGTTTACAAGTAGTTGCTCAAAAACCTGATACACTTGTTCGAAATGCAATGATTCGCCGGCTCGATTCCCTGCAAACAAGTTTATTCCTTGAGCATGGTACGGTTTCGGCATGCATTAAGTCAACAAAAACAGGTCTGTCTATATTAGCCTATCAGCACCGTAAGGCGATGCCACCGGCTTCTACCATGAAACTCATTACAACGGCCACCGTAATGAGTGTATTGAACGAGAATTACAGCTACGTAACATTGCTTCAAACGGATGGCATTATTCGGAATGACTCACTTTTGGGGAATGTTTGGATTAAAGGTTCGGGGGATCCTTCCTTAGGGAGTGGCCGTTTTAAAGACTCCCCTGATCTGAATGACTTACTAAAAATCTGGGTGGCTGCTTTGCGGAAAAAAGGTATTCGACATATTTCTGGTTCTGTTATTGGTGATGCCAGTGTGTTTGATGAAAATACGGTTCCTGATGGTTGGGTATGGGAAGATGTAGGAAATTATTACGGAGCCGGTGTGAGTGGGTTGAATGTAAATGAAAACATATACCGGGTTTATTTCTTGCCGGCTAATAACCTCTACGAAATAGCTGGCGTGGCTCGGGTAATACCTGAATTGTCAGGGGTTGCGATGGTAAACAGGGTATTAATGGATGAAGCCGGCACGGGTGATCAGGTCACAATTTATTCTTCTCCCTTTGGCAATCAGATTTTACTGGATGGCTATATTCCTCGCGGGCGATCTGAATTTCCGGTTAAAGGAGCCATTCCGAATCCGGCCACATTCGCCGCCCAACAGCTACGGAATGCCATCATTCAGGCGGATATATCCATTGGTGGGGGAGCTTATAGTTCCTTTGAGTTTATTCGAAAGGGTAAAATTACCTTCCCCAGTGATACATTACTGGCGGTACAATCGCCGGTTCTCAAAGACCTTGTTGCGGAGTGTAATTATCAAAGTATTAATCTATATGCCGAAGCATTTTTACGGACAATAGCCGTAGCCAAAAAATACGGTAATACGACTAAAGCAGGCATTAATGCTCTCACTCAGTTCTGGAAAAGTAAAAACCTGGATTTGTCGGGTTTTAAAATTAAGGATGGAAGTGGACTTTCGCCGCAGAGTGTTCTGACGACCGATAACATGACTGATATTCTAACAATGGCTTCACGTGAGCCTTCCTTCCAGGCCTTTTATGCAACGATACCTGTGTTAGGTCGTGATGGAACCGTCAAAAATCTAGGTAAAGGAACAAAAGCCGCCGGGAACGTTCGGGCAAAAAGTGGGAGTATTGGTGGCGTCCGTACGTATGCTGGTTATTTTACATCGAAATCAGGCGAACAATACAGTTTCGCTTTCTTCTTCGAACACTATGATTCAGATTTCGGATCAGCAACTAAAGAGCTGGAAAAGCTAATGGTGAGTATGGTTAATCTTTAAAGCTTGCAACTCTGGCAAGCGTCGGCTTTCAATTGTCAATTATGATTCTCTGAAGGGTTCTATCAATGGACTGTTTATATGACCGATGATGGCACGTACGATGTGCTATCGGAAAAAATAAAGCCCCCGGATTATTTTGGAATGCCCCCAGGAAGTTAGACACTACTTGGGGGCATTTTTATTATCTATTCATCAGGGTCTCAATCTCGTCAGCTTCAATCGGAATCTGAGCCATCAGGTCAATATTTCCTTCGTCTGTAATCAGAATGTTGTTTTCCAGCCGGATACCCAAACCTTCTTCCGGGATATAGATGCCGGGTTCACAGGTAAATACCATACCAGCCTCAAAGCGGCGGTATTTGTTGCCTACGTCGTGCACATCCAAGCCTAAAAAATGCGAGGTTCCGTGCATAAAGTATTTTTTGTAAGCGGGCCAGTCGGGGTTTTGAGTATCAATATCATGCTGTGAAATTAAGCCCAGACCTTTTAACTCACTTTCCATGATTTTACCAACTTCTGCATGATATTCATCCCAGACATTTCCCGGAACAAGCATGGCCCGACTTTCCTTGAAAACACGCAATACGGCTTCGTATACCTGGCGTTGGCGAGGCGTAAAGCGACCCGATACCGGAATACTCCGGGTTAAGTCGGCATTATAATTGGCGTATTCGGCGGCTACATCCAGCAGAAGCACATCGCCATCTTTACACTGTTGATCATTCGCTACGTAATGAAGTACACAGGCATTTGAGCCTGATGCAATAATTGGTTCATAGGCAAAACCTTTTGAACGTTGGCGAACGAATTCATGGAGAAGTTCAGCTTCGATCTCGAATTCCCATACCCCTGGTTTAACAAAATCCAGTAAGCGGCGGAAGCCGTCATCCGTAATCCGGATGGCTTCCTGTAATAAAGAAACTTCTTCAGGATGCTTGTTGGCCCGCATATAATGCATGAAAGGGGCCAGCCGGTGATAGGTATGTAAGGGAAACCTCGACTGAAAATCCTGAATAAAACGGGCATCCCGTGTTTCTACTACTACATTAGCCCGCGTGTGTTCATTGGTATTCAGGTACAGGTTATTTGCCTCAAACACTAATGTTCGAAGGATGGAATCAAACTGGCGAGTCCAGTAAATGGTTTGAATACCCGATACTTCCCGGGCGTGTTCTTTCGTGTATTTATAGCCTTCCCAAACGGCAATATGGTCATTCGTTTCACGTAGGAATAGAATTTCGCGATGCTTTTCATTGGGGGCATTGGGAAAGAGTAACAGAATGGTCTCTTCCTGATCAATACCGCTTAAGTAAAATAAATCGCTACTTTGCTTGAAACGCATCGTGCCGTCTGCATTGGTAGGCATGATGTCATTCGAATTCAGAATGGCGATTGATTTTGGCTTGAGCAGGTTTGCCAGAACACGACGATTTTCGATGAAAAGTGAATTGGGAATAGGGTTATATTTCATGGAAATGTTAGCTACGAGTCGTGCAATTTGCAAAAAGTGTTGAAAAAAGAATGAAAAGCCTTTAAATATTATTGATATTTAATAAGCTGCGTGGTATCTAATACTAATTTCCCAGTGATTCGGGCCGGTTAGCTGAACAAGTTTGGTCATCGTAATGATTTTTTGCATTTTTGTAAGACTATATTGTTTAGATAACCCAGTGCCATGGAGCGTATTTTTGCCCTAATTACTACCCCAACGTACCTTTTCTTTATACTGCTTGAACTGTATATCTCTCACCGTGAGCGATTAGGGTTGTACGATTTCAAGGAAACCCGTAATAGTCTATTATTAGGTTTAGGCGGAATGCTGGTCGATGTTTTAATGAAAAGTATCACTTTTTTCATACTTGACGGCATTGCCATTCATACACCTTTCTGGTCATTCTGGCAGGAACATCCGGTATTAACCTGGGTAGGTGTATTCTTCGCTCAGGATTTTTGCTTTTACTGGCTCCACCGGGCCGAACATTATTGCCGGATTCTATGGGCAGTACATTCTAATCATCATTCGGCTGAGTTATTCAATTTTACGGTGGCTCTTCGTTCGTCAATGTTTCAGCCTCTATATCGCTACATTTTCTATATCCCCGCTGCTTTGTTAGGTTTTGATGGTATTCATATCATGTTTATTTATGCGGTTAATCAGGCGTATCAGTTTTTCCTGCATACTGAAACAATAGGCAAGCTGGGTATTCTGGAATCTTTTCTGGTTACTCCCTCTCACCACAGGGTACATCATGCGTCGAACGTAGCGTATCTGGATAAGAATATGGGGCAGGTATTAATCATCTGGGATAAACTTTTTGGCACCTATGCCGAAGAAACGCCGGATAATCCAACGCGTTTTGGGTTAACGAAGCCCTTACCTAGTCAGAATTTTGTGGATGTAGCGTTTGATGAATGGAAAAAGATTAATACGGATCTTCACAAACCCAATCTAACCTGGAAAGATAAATTCAAGTATCTGTTTGCCCCGCCAGGTTGGTCACACGATGGCAGTACGCTAACTTCTGTTGAGTTAAGGAAAGATCTTAAAGAAGATAAAACACCAGTATAAAGAAGTGGCACGATTGCTTTCTTTGATTTTAAGAGAGTTCAGTCAGAAAACTAAACCCATGCTTTTTAAATCCCAGAGATTCATAAAAAGCATGGGTTTTTTCTCTTTTCAGGTTGCTGGATAAGGCCATTTTATAGCATTTTTTTTCACGACAACGCTCCAGAGCAAATAGCATCAAGGCTTTACCAATGCCCTTTCCCTGTTGGTCGGGGCGTACGGCAACGTCTTCCACGATACCTGATTTTGCTCCGTAATGCCCAAGATTATCCATAATCAGCAAAGCAAACGTACCGACTATACTTCCGTTATTTTCAGCTACATATAGAGTATAATCGGGATAATTTTTCATTTGCTGGAACGTAGCAGTAGCTTCTTCTTTGCTTAGTAAAATAGGATCTTCCAACGCAGACTGGTAAAGAGCCATTACGTTGGCCAGATCATTGGGCTGAGCCGGGCGAATAAGTAAGTCCATCAGGAAATGATTGATTTAATGATTCCGAAGAAATAAACGAGTTCTTAATGAAGAACGATCTTTTTAGCATTGCTGATCTGATTGTTGATGCCTTGTGGCAGAAACGCAACAATATCTTTCGCAACTAACTTCACCCACAAGAAAGCCAACAATCCTTTTACGGTCATGGTAACTGTAATTTTTAAGCCATCCCGGGTGTCTTCATACGTATGTTCACCATACATTTGAGCTAACGGAAAACGAGTCAGATCTGTAAACTTCTTATTTTTAACTACTTCAATAAGCTCTATTTTAACTCTGGGCCCTTTTTTAGGTTTCAGTTCAAAAAAGCTTCCCACAGAAAAAGGCCCCAGCAGTTTCGAATCTTCAATGGAGGGATCCCAATTTTTCCAATTGTCTACATCGGATAACAAGAGCCACATTTGTTCTTTAGTAACGTCTTTTGTAGTAACGGAATATGATTTAGCCCACATAATAATGTCTTGCTTTTAGTTGATTGTTGAGCAAAACACGCCTGGCTTTATGACAAGGATATGTCAGGGGTATTCATTTTTCTTTTGTTTTTCTATAAATTCTTCTAAAGTTAGGTCATGAGGCTGAAACGTTTCAGTAAGGATAGACAGCTTTTCGATTCGGTCTAGTCTGAAAGAGCGATAATCCCTACGAAGGCGACAAAAGGCTATTAATATCCAGTTTGAATTGCTATCGTTATAGAATGCAAAAGGCTCAATAATGCGTGAAGTTTGTTCATTTTTAGATCCAGAACGATACTCAATCTTTGCTAATTTAAATTCAAGTAAAGCCGTTTGCAGGCTTGACATTAAATTACTTTTCACATTTTTTTGCTCAATATGTGGGGTAATGGCAATTCGCTTCGACAGGAAATCAATCTGATCTTTTGTCGTATTTTTCACTACGGCCTTTACTTTAGTAATAGCGGAGTGGTAATTGTGTATAAACGAACTATCCGTATTTTTCAATACCAGCTGCTCGGCAGTAATCAGGGCATTCGCTTCTGTTTCTGAAAACATGACCGGTGGAAGACGATAACCCTCCATTAATGAGTACCCTTTCCCTTCTTCCACCATAATTGGCACGCCCGCCTGTTCCAGTGTTTTTATATCCCGATAAATCGTACGAATACTAACCTTAAACGTATTTGAGAGGCTGGTAGCGGTAATAATTCTTTTGGTTTGAAGGGAAGTAAGAATGGCAATTAATCGGGAGAGCCTCGAGGTATCAGATTGTGGCATAATTAAATGACAGCGTATAGAGTTATGACATGAGCATTAAACAAATGTTTCTATAAATTATTTGGCAGGTAAAGCCGCAAAATTTCTCAAATAACGCCCATCTTTTTCATTAGAAACGTAGCACTTTTATTCTGACAGATACCGTCCAGTAATTGGTAGGGGAAACAAGCTCGTCATTCACAATTTCAACTTCAAAACGCTTGTTAACCCATTTTTGTGGATACTGTTCGGTAATGGCACATATCTCCAGATCAGGTAGCTAATACTTCTTTATATAAATCAAAATAACGCTGGGCAATAACGGGTTCTGCATATTGTGTTAGAACTTTTTGGCGGGCATTTTGGCGTAAAATTTCATAATTGGGCGAGTATAAGGTCTGATGAATCGCTCGTTTTAAATCGGTTGAAGAACGGTATGAAGCCAAAGCCCCATTGAGGCCGTCGTCAATTAATTCAGGAATGCCCCCAATATGAAAACCTATCGAAGGAGTCCCACAGGACATGGCTTCCATAATGGTATAAGGAAGGTTTTCTTCCAGGGAAGGAATCACAAAAACAGAAGCCGCTGAATAAGCCAGAGCAATCCGGGAAGCATCAGAAAGGCGGCCAAGGCTATGAGCAGGGTAGGGTAAGGGGGGAACACCTTCCGTTTGTCCAAAGAGCAGCAATTCAATCTGATCGGTAGTTTCAGGATATTCCGCATACATTTTTTCCAGAGCCTCCTTAAAATAAGTAAACCCTTTCATGGGAGCGTCTACCCGCATGGCCGCAAACAAAATGAAATGCTTGTCGGTGGGTAAGCCGAGGGTCCGACGGGCAAGCGTTTTGTCCGTGGGTTTGAATACATTCGTATCCAGCGGATTAGGAATTGTTACGACCTGATGGTTTTGTAACAGGCTGCTTTCACGGGCCCGGCCGGCCAGCCATTCGCTACAGGCTACTGCTGTTAGCGGTGCATTTGTTAAGGCTGTGTTTTTACGATGCCAGACTTGATTGGACAAATCGGTCGGAGAAGGCTTTCCTAGAAACTTGCAAACTCCACAGTATTGGGTGTAATGGTCACATTCTCCGCTGTGATGACACCCCCCCGTAAAAGGCCACATATCGTGCATGGTCCATACGAGTGGTTTATTCATTCCGGCTAATTTGGCCAATGAATGGGTAGAAAGAAAGCCGTGATTGATCCAGTGTAAATGAATCAGATCGGCTTGCTGCACGAGCGGATGCTTCGTGACATCAAGCCCCAACAGAGCCGGGTCGAATGCCCAATGGTGCTCTTTTGAAGCTTCGCAGGCTTTCAAAAAGAGCCGTTCACCAGCAAAACGTATCAGTTTTTTTTTCTTCCCTAACCAGGAGGAATCAAACTGGGTTATCGATGGATTGTCGGTATTTTTTTCCTGGACTAAAATATGCGATTGTAAAGAACTATAGCGACTAAAAGCCTGCTGAAGCCGAACGGCACCAATGGAAGCTCCGCCCATGTTATCAGAAGTACTTAGCAGCGTAACAGAGTAAGACATAAGTCTGTTTCAGTGGGTTTCTGGTTTGAAGTTTGAGCGTATCATTCAGGTTTGGAAACAAGATAAACGCTCAGACCTGCTATTCTAAACCGCTTATTTCAACGTGAAGTAATTGATAATCTTTCTGATAATGCTCAGCTTAAAATGTTTTCGTAAGTTTTCATGAATCTGTTCATCGGGCGAAACGGCTTTTGTAAGTGTTGTGGGCCTTTCTACTCGTTGTACATCCCAGCGGTGGGTTCCTCTTCCGAAATTAGTCCCTGATCCGTCCATGCCGATACTTTCCAATTTTGAAGCAATGGGGTGCAGGTTATACGCCTGATTTTTAAAATGAGCATACGTCCAGCGAATCGCCCAGGAATTTAACTTCCCCTGTTGTTGCTTTTTTAGCATGGGGAGAAGGTCTTCTCCACCCCGCATAAATTCTCGTTGAGCAGCTTTATTTTTCAGGAATGCCGGATAGTCAGATACCGACCAGTCTACTTTATCCCAACGATCGGGCCAGGTTCCCCAGCCATATGAGCAAGCCCGAGCCAGTAAGACGACCTCGTAAGGATAATCATCCGGAATTTGGATAGGATATAGATAGCCTGAAACCGAAAACACGCGTGCATCAGAGCGATAGACATCCAGCGATTCATTCATAAAATGCAGGAAGTCCCGGGTGCAGAGCAGATCGTCCTCCATCACAATGATTTTATCGTGGCGATTCAGCACCTGGTCAACGCCACGAATAATAGATGCCGCAAGGCCACGGTTTACGTCGCTGGAATCTATAATCAGGGCAGCAAAACCCCGGATGGTCTGAACATATTCCCGAACGGCCTCTACGTTTGGCACATCTTCCTCACGCCTGGGCCCATCTGAAAAAATGTATAAGGTGCTGGCTGCGGCTTCCGGGCAGCGAAGCAAGCTTTCTACCGTTCGCTGAAGGTGCTCGGGTCTGTTATAACAGAACAGGGCAATCGGTGCAAGCATAAGCAGTTTTCAATTTCCTGTTTTTGGTTGTCAGTTGCTATGTCCTAAAGTTTGTATGAACAGATACTTTTGAAAACTGAACACCGAAAAGTAACTCAAAATTGTTTAATCAAAATTCCCTGGCCAGTCGGAGACGTAAAAATGGTGTGGTCTACTGATTTAGCAAAGGCATCGTGAGTCTGTTTCTGGTGTTCGTATCCACGGAATCCGTAGTCGTCCAGAATCAGAACGCCCCCCTTCACCAGTCGGGGCCAGAAATACTCCAGGGCTGCTTTTTCAGGAGCCGCCGAATTCATATCAACGGATAGAAAACAAACCTGCTCCGGGGTAGCTTGCGGGAGGGTATCAGGAATTGGGCCTTTGATGATTTTGGTATTGAATTCGCGAAAGGTATGCTGCACTTCTTCGTACTGATTTTTAAACCTGTTATATCGTTTCTCCCGTTGCATTTCTTCTTCCGAGCTATAACGGCTGTCAAGACCTTCAAATGTATCCATCATGTAGTATGTTTTCCCAAGTTTCTGAAAATCAATATATTGCATAATGGCCCGGTCGCAGAAACCAGAAAATACACCACAGGCTACAAAATCACCGGGAAGGTTTTTTACCTGATCGGCTGCCCAGCATAACAGGTAAATACGCCATTGCATTCCTGTTTTGGGAACTAATGGAAACCCCAGTTTTTCAACCCATTCGTAAGCGGCAGCAAACCGTGGGTCTCGAATGAAGTCAACACTAACTTCGGTATATAACTTATCGGTTGCGTATTCGAATTTATCTTTAGGAAGTAAGTAAAAACGCTTCGGTGACTTTAAAAACTTGATAACAGGTACCCAGGATGCGGGCACAATTTTGGCAAGAAAGGGTAGTGCCATATAAAAACGGTACGTTTGAAAATTCCTCCAAAGGTAAGACTGGGTTTCTGGTTTTCGGTTTACTGTTTTCAGTTTAGTTTGTCGATTGTCCGTTTTCTGGGGCAGTGGTTTGAATGCTGCGGGCTCGCCAATAACAAGAACAGCCATTACGAAACAAGGTTGAAAACCAGAAATGGAAGACTCCCTTATCCTTTCAATACTATTCGAACGTTTCCCCAGAACGACTGTCCCCAGAAACCATTGCGAAGGATACGAGTGATTCGTTGAAAAAAAGAATCATGTTCCAGTTTTAGAAATTCATGAATGATATTAAGTTGGGTAGGGTAATGGTTAAGTTGATCCTGATAGCGGTTCAGAAACAAACGAACTCGTGGGTAATGATTGGCAAGTAGCCGATTTTTCTGAACCGCAACTTTACCGGTATATGTTATTTCCTGCAAAAGTGTAAGTTGTCGAGCTCCGACCTGATTGCCTCCGTGTTGCCGGTAAGCAATGGTAACTTCGTTAAGGTATTCAGCTCGCCCAAAACAGGCCGCTACCCATAGTAACCAGCGGTCGTGTAAAAGACCCTCGGCTGGAAAGGGCAGGGCAAGTTCAAGCAAGGCCCGGTTGAATACGAAGGTACATCCCGTTCCGATGTTTTCAACCAGTAGGCGGCTAAACTCAGGTTCCGTATGAGTAAAGCCCATCCATTCCCGGTATGAAGCATGAATGGGTTTCAGTTGTTCATCTACTACCTTCAGGTCTGTAAAAACCAGCAGAGGAGTATGGGCTCCGTAGTGGTTTTCGAGTGTCCTTAGTTTTTTTAGGGAATGACTTAGCTTATGGGGAAACCAATAATCATCCTGATCGGCCAAGGCAAGGTATTGCCCCGAACATAGGGTCAGTGCCTTCTCAAAATTCTTAACCGTACGCAGAGGAGGATTATTCCGGGTATAGCGTAAGCCTCGAGAGGTATAACGTTCCAGAATGCGGAGGGTATCGTCAGTCGAGGCATCGTCAGAGGCTACTACTTCAAGAGTATCGATGTCGTTCTGAGCATAAATAGAGTCGAGCTGCTCGGTTAAAAATCGACCTCCATTGTGAGTGGCCAGAGCGACAGATAGTAGCATTATCGTTTGGTTTGGGAGAATGTGCGTAATTTGCGATGCTAAAAGGAGCTGTTTTAAAACGATTTTCAACAAAGAATATAGCTAAGGTTCTTTTTTGTCAAGCAAATAAAGAGCCAGAAAAGTCAGGCCATCCGCTGCTGCGGAAAAATCCGAAGCGGATAATCCAGCCGCACACTACCGCAGCTTTCGCTCTTTGTTAAATACTATTTTTTAGTTTCAGACAGCATTTAAAAGGGGAAAATTACTGAGAAAAAGCATGACTTCGCAAATCGGCAGTGTTTGGGCCGTGATCGTGTATTACAAAGGCCAGCAGTGGATACAATCCTGTCTGGCAAGTTTGCGTACGAGTATCATCCCCGTAAAAACGATTTTGGTCAATAATGATCATCCTTCGGAAATGCAGGTTATTAGGAATGAATTTCCGGAGGTGATGATTCTTCAGGCTTCTGAAAACAAAGGGTTTGGCATTGCCAATAACCTGGGAATTACCCAGGCTTTGCAGCAAGGAGCAAAGTATGTATTGTTACTCAATCAGGATGCCTGGGTTTTCCCCGAAACCCTTACTTACCTTACAAATCAGCTTAATCAAAATCCTTCGTATGGGGTAGTAAGCCCGCTGCATCTGACGGCTCAGCAGGATGCTCTTGACTACGGGTTTTCAACGTATCTGTCTCCAGAACGTTGTCAGGGATATGTATCAGATGTAATCCTGGGAATTACGAAACCTATCTATCCACTTACTTTTACTAATGCCGCAGTTTGGTTAGTAACGCGGACTTGTTATGAAGCCATCGGCGGATTTGATCCTGTCTTTTTTATGTATGGAGAAGATATGGACTGGTGTTATCGATTGCAATATCATGGGTTTCGAATGGGAGTGGTTCCGGCAGCGAAAGCCTGTCACGTACGGAATGGGCAGAATGCAGCGAAGCCCGCAAAGCGGCCTTTTTCGGCATCAGCGGGGTATTTGTTTACGGGCTATAACCTGGCCTTTGTTAAGAATATAAACTGGTCGGTGTGGCGGGGGCTCGGTATGGCTGGCTGGAACATGATCAGCGTCTTGCTAAAACCACAAGGCTATTGCTATCGCCTGAAGGCAGCCGGACAGCTTTTACGGGGCATACCCGGAGCTATCGCCAGCCGAAAGGAATGTAAAGAACGCAAAGCGAATTTTTTAAATTAGTTAGTTTTCAATTTAAATACAGGCAACCTTAATGGCTTGTTAAGTTAATTCAACTGAAAACGTCAACATCATTACTCCATTGGGAATTGTTATCCGACAAAGTCTGAAAGCCAGTGCCGCCACGTATGTCGGTATGGCTTTGGGTGTTGTCAACTCTTTATTTGTAAGTACCTACTTTCTGGAGCCCAATCAGGTTGGGTTAACCAATAGTCTGGTAAACTTCAGTATACTTTTTGCTTCGTTTGCCAGTTTGGGAGTGTCAGGTATTACGGATCGCTACCTGGGCCGTTTTCGGAATGATGCCGAAGGGCACCACGGCTTCATGGCTTTTATCTTCACGTATGCGACTTTTGGGTTCGTTCTCTTTTATATTTCTTTCGAAGCCCTGCGTCCGCTATATCATTCCCTTTTCAGAGATAAATCTCCCGAACTGATTCAATACGAAGACTACATTATTCCGCTGACTGGTGGAATTCTGTTACAAACCGTTTTTGAGGCCTGGTGCCGGAATCATCAGCGAATAGCCATTCCTGCTTTATTACGGGAAGTATTGTTACGGGTGCTGAATATCAGCTCCGTATTGCTATATGGTTTCCAGATTGTTGATTTTAGTACGTTTCTGGTCTTGTATGTAGGGCAATACTTTATATTGGATTTAACCCTCCTGCTTTATACCAGACAGCTGGGGCGATTTTACTGGCGACCCAACTGGAAAGCCCTGGACAGAAAAATCTTTCGGGAGATTGTTACCTATGGGTTGTTTTTAATTATGGGGGCAGTAGGGGTTAACCTCTGTACCTATATTGACCGAATTCTGTTGAGTAGCCTGGTTGGACAAACTGAAACAGGTATTTTTAGTATTGCCGCCATTATTGCGATCCTGATTGAAATTCCGAAGAAATCCATCAGCCAAATCTCCATACCTATTCTGGCTCAGGCCATGCGGGAAGAAAAATGGGAACTAGTCGAGACGATGCACAAAAAGGCAGCTTTGAATCAGTTGCTCATTGGTAGCTTTCTCTTTTTGGGAATCTGGTGTAATATCGACGATGTTTTTTCACTGATGGCAAAAGGTGATGAATACCGGCCGGGTAAATACGCTGTTCTCTTTTTAGGTCTTTCAAAATTGATTGAT
Source organism: Siphonobacter sp. (assembly GCA_047605205.1). Taxonomy (GTDB): domain Bacteria; phylum Bacteroidota; class Bacteroidia; order Cytophagales; family Spirosomataceae; genus Siphonobacter. The sequence goes on along the minus strand of JASGGE010000014.1, from coordinate 16,111 downwards.
ATGGGAACGGGTCTTAGCAACGAGATTATTGGCTACTCCAGGTATTACCGTATCAATCTTCCGCTCATTCTGCTCTTAGGCGTTATAACCTTAGGAACGGGCCTTTGGTTAATTCCACGCTTTGAGGTAACCGGAGCTGCCGCTGCTACTGCCATTACGATATTGGCCTATAGTGCCGTGCGGGGTTTGTATGTTGTGTGGCGATTTAAAATCACTCCTTTTACACTACGCACCTTAGGAGCCATTGCCGTGGGGCTGATCGCTTACGGAGCCACTTCCCTCGTGCCTGATTTTGGCACTGATTTTCTCACCATCACGCTTACTATTGTCCTCCGAGGGATTATTACCACCATCGTTTTTGGCTTACTGGTAATTAGTTTCCGCATCTCGCCAGACGTCAATCAGTTAATTACTACGCTCTGGAATCAAGTTAAGGGCTTCATGAAGAGATAAAATGTAGGGCAATTATATTTTTATTTTTTTTAATTATAGATAATGTTCTGATCATTAAGATATTATCTGCTAAAATATCGCTACTGAGCTTTAATTAATCCAAGTAGTTATTTGTATTAAGTCTAAATAAATATACTTTTGTGGCGAGTTTTTCTATTTCCCTAATCATTTATATACAGTGAAAAAAATTTATACCATTTTACTTCTACTGTTGGGTTCAGCCGCTATGGCCCAGTCGGGTAAAATCACAGGTCAGGTACTCTCATCCGATGGTAAGCCTGTTGAACACGTTTCTCTTGGTTTAAAAGGACGTCCTTCTGGTACTACTTCTGATGCACAGGGTAATTTCACGATCCAGAATTTAAAGGCTGGTAAATACACACTCATCGCAAGTTTTATCGGCCTCAAAACACAGGAAAAAAGCGTTGAAGTTCAGGATAACGAGACTACAACTATTTCTTTCACACTGGCAGAAACGTCAAATCAGCTGGAAGAAGTAGTTATAAAGTCTTCCTTGCACCCTTACAATGCAAAAGATGTTTCATCTTCTCTGCGTATTGCCGAACCAATTCTTGAAACGCCCCAAAACATTCAGGTAATTACTGGAAAAGCTCTGGCGATCCAGCAGATCACCAGCATGAGCGATGGAATTACTCGTAACGTTAGTGGCGTAACAAAACTGGAACACTGGGGGGATCTCTACGCCCGGGTGAACATGCGTGGCTCAAGAGCATCCGCTTTTCGGAATGGTATGAACATTACGTCTACCTGGGGGCCGCTTACTGAAGACATGAGTTTTGTTGATCACATTGAATTTGTAAAAGGTCCTTCTGGTTTCATGATGTCTAATGGTGAGCCTAGTGGTATCTACAATGTAGTAACCAAACGCCCTACTGGAGCCACGAAAGGAGAAGTCTCCATGATGTTCGGTGCGTATGATTTCTATCGGTCATCGCTGGATCTGGACGGTAAGTTTTCCGACAAGGTTTTGTATCGATTTAATGTGATGGGCCAGACCAAAAATTCATTCAGACCCTACGAATACAACGATCGATCAAGTATTGCTCCCGTGATTACCTATAAACTCGACGAGAAAACAACTCTTACGGCTGAATATATTTACCAGCATGCAAAAATGTCGAACGTGGGGAGTTACTATGCCTTTTCTACTGCTGGTTATGCTGTTTTACCACGTGACTATACCAATGCCGAGCCCGGTTTGGAACCTACTGTAATTGATGATCATAACCTGACTATCAATTTACAGCATAAGCTGAACGATAACTGGAAGTTAACGGCTCAGGCAGCTTATTTTAATTACAAGCAGGTAGGTAGTTCCATGTGGCCCAGTTATCTGGATGCTGCGGGAAATTTGGTTCGTGGGGTTAGCATCTGGGATGCGTCTAATATCTCTAAATTCGGGCAGGTATATCTCAATGGAAATGAACAGACCGGCTCTGTACATCACCGGATTTTAGGTGGTTTGGACTTAGGTGACAAAGAATACCTGGCGGACTGGAATCAGGGATATGATCTGGACACGGTTGGTTCATTTAATATCTATTCTCCAACGTATGGGTCACCTGTGGAGGGGTATCCTACTTTTGACCGTTCGAAAAGTTTACGCGAACGGGCCGGAATTTATGGAACAGTTGCCCAACGCTATACGGGTTTATACTTACAGGATGAGCTGGGTTTCCTGAATAATAAAATTCGCCTGACTTTAGCGGGCCGTTATACCTACTTGTGGGAAAATTCATACAGTACCATCACCACCGATCAGAAATTTACACCTCGTGTTGGTCTTAGTGTTTCGATTGATAACCAAACCTCAGCGTATGCATTGTTTGACCAGACATTTGTTCCTCAAACCGGTGTGACGCGAAGCGGAGAAAAGGTGAAACCTCTCAATGGAAATAACATGGAAGTAGGTATCAAGCGAGACTGGTTAGGCGGTCGCTGGAGTACAACGCTTGCCCTATACCGGATCCTGAAAAATAATCAGCTCTCTTCTGACCCCAGTAATACGGCTAGTGAAAGCTACGTATTGCAATTAGGGCAAACCCAAACTCAGGGTATAGAGTTTGACCTGAAAGGTGAAATTGTTTCTGGCCTGAGTTTAATTGCAAACTATGCTTTGACGGATTCTAAAATTACGAAAGCTACTACTAGTTATGCTGTTGGTACGAACATTGCCGGATATGCAAAACACACTGCCAATGCCTGGTTAACTTACCGGCTTCACGAAGGTATTTTAAAAGGATTAGGCGTTTCGGGTGGGTTTACTTTCCTGGGAACTCGCAGTACTTGGGCCTGGGGTAGTACCGCCAATCAACAATTACCAGATTATTTTAAACTGGACGGAGGCCTTAGCTGGGATAAAGAACGCTTTACCATTACCGCCAATGTATTTAATATTTTGGATGAATATTTATACAGTGGGGCTTCTTATGGTACCTATTACTACTGGCAGGCCGAAGCGGGTCGTAATCTTCGATTTGGCCTAACGTACCATTTCTAATAAGTACACGTTTTTATGCCGTAAAAATCCGGCCTCTGTTCAGGAGGCCGGATTTTTTTATGGTTTTTGATATCCGCGTATTAACTACTGTACATGGAATAACGGATACTAACGTTATCAGAAATAATGAATCAGGAGTTTTAACGCCAAACTAAAAATTGAAAACTTCCGTAGATTACACCCAGTTTTCACATCAACAGTTCTTTATTATGTTCATTTCATTGAAGAAGTCTGGTCTTTTGGTGGTGGCCGTTCTGGCTTCTGTAACCGCCTTTAACCAAACAATACAAAACCTGCCTGTGCCGCTCGAAATTCAGAAAGCCTATGATGCTCAGACAAGAAGCACCGATGGCAGACCCGGATCCAGGTATTGGCAGAATCATTCAGACTATACCATTCAGGTGGAGCTTGATCCTGCCACGCGTAAACTAACGGGCAGTGAGAAAGTGATATATACCAATCAGAGCCCTACGAACATTCAGGCATTGGTGGTTCGCTTGTATCCTGATATTTTTAAGAAAGACGCCGTGCGGGACGAAGACAATATTGATCCGGCCGATATTAATGATGATGGCGTGGATGTGGAGAAAGTAACCATCAACGGAACAGTAGCTAAAGTTGAACGGAAAGGAACGAATGCGTTTGTACGATTGCCACAAAGTTTGAAATCCGGCGAATCAGTCACATTGGAGATCAACTGGAATTACCTGATTCCAGCCAAAACTCACATTCGGGAAGGGACCTATTTCAGTTCATCCTTTATGGTGGCTTACTGGTACCCACAAATCGCCGTTTTTGATGACATCGACGGCTGGGATCGCATGGATTACACGGGCCAAAAAGAATTTTATAACGACTTTAACAATTATGACGTCAGCATTACCGTCCCTGCCAGCCATCTGATATGGGCGACGGGTGTATGGCAGAATCCCGAAAAAATCCTGACCTCTGAATTTCTGGATCGCTACAAAACATCCCAAACTTCCGATGAAATTGTTAAGATTGTTACCAGGGAAGATCGTCTGAATGGCGGAATTACGGTAGCAAAATCGGGTAAGCATACCTATAATTTCAAAGCAGAATATGTTCCTGATTTTGTTTTTGCGGCTTCTGATACCTATCTCTGGGATGCCTCGAGTGCCCTGGTTGATGCCAAAACGGGGCGTCGTTCGGGCGTGGCCGCCGTTTATCATCCTGGCAGTCAGGATTTTTATGAAGTATGTCGGTATGCGAAACAGTGCCTGGAATATTTCTCGTCGTATTTACCTGGGGTGCCTTACCCATATCCGAATGAAACGGTGTTTAACGGCTCCGGCGGAATGGAATTTCCCATGTTTGTAAACGATGGATCATACCCACCAGCGTTTGCAGCCGAAGTAACCGCCCACGAAATAGCTCATACTTATTTCCCTTTTTATATGGGAATTAATGAGCGTAAGTATGCCTGGATGGATGAAGGATGGGCTCAGACGCTGCCAAACTGGCTGGAATTTGACATTAAAGGCATGAGCAAGAAGTTTATGCCCCAACAAACGAATGCCCAATACTTGGAGTCTTTCGCTGGAAAAGAACAGGAACAACCCATGATGGTACCGACTAATTTGCTGGTAGGCAATGCTTATAGTTGGGCTACTTATTTCCGCCCGGCTCAGGCGTATACCTTCCTGCGGGATATGCTGGGGCAGGATAAATTCAAAGCAGCACTTCAGGAATACATGGCTCGCTGGCACGGTAAGCACCCGATACCATTTGACTTTTTCTTCTCGTTTAACAATGCCCTGAAAGAAAATTTATCCTGGTACTGGATCCCCTGGTTTTTCGAAAAAGGTTATCCAGATCTGGCCATAGGTGAGGTAACTACAAAGAAAGGTAAGACCAAAATTCGCGTAGACCAGAAAGGAAGCTTGCCGGTACCCGTTAAGCTAATTTTTACCTACACAGATGATACGACGGAAGAAATTAACGAAACCGCCCGAGTCTGGCAGAGCGGAGCAAAGAGTATTGAATTAAGCCCAAAAACCGAAAAGCCTATTAAAAAAATTACGCTGAGCGGTATAAGTATTCCAGATGTAAATCGCCAGAATAATACCTGGGAACCTACTTCAAAATAAGAACTAAAGGTATTCATGCAAAAAAACCTGTCTGATAAGGCAGGTTTTTTTGTGATTAGATGTCATTAAACTTAAAAATTAGTTATACAACTTATATATAAGTTGTATAATTGAAAAATACGTTATTACTTTGAGCCAACGTAGAAACAGTAGGGGGTAGAAGCGAGCTGAAAATGTATTAATATGTCTCAAAAATTATGGAAGAACTTACCCGAACGGAAGAACGCATCATGCAGGTAATCTGGGATTTAGACGCTCCGTTTTTCGTAAAAGACTTAGTTGAAAAATTACCTGAGAAGCCACCGTATAATACCGTTTCTTCAGTCGTGCGGATTCTGGAATCGAAAGGATTTCTGGGTTTTAAAGCTTATGGTCGTACGTATGAGTACTTCGCGAAAATCACGAAAGAAGCCTATCGAAAAAGTGGCTTCCAAAAGCTCTTAAGCGATTACTTCGATGGTTCCGCAACGAGCTTACTTTCGTTTATGGCAAGGGAAGAGAAGATCACACCCGAACAACTGGATGAGCTCCGTAAACGTATTGATGAGCAGTAAATCGCCGGCCTATGTTAATTCATTTGTTCAATACCTCCATTATTGTGTCAGGTTTCTATGCTGTATACTGGCTCTTTTTACGGAAGCTGACGTTTCATAGTCTGAATCGATGGTATTTACTAATAGCTTTAGCATTTAGTGTAGTGATTCCGGGATTACCTGTTTTACCAAATAAGTCGGTTAATCCCGTGCAGGTAGCTGAAAAAACAAATCATGCTGTTGGGCTAAGCATCGTTCAATTCTCACAAGTTCAACCGGTGCAGCTACAAACTGAACCTGTGAAAACAATCAATTGGGAATCATACTTATTTAATGCTTACTGGTTTATCAGTATACTACTTCTTTTGCAGATACTGCTGAAGATTGGGCTGATTATCAGACAGATTAGAAGAACAAACGTCTATTCGTGGCAAAACATCTGCGTTATCGAAACGAATCAGACAACGGCTTCATTTTTTCACTGGGTCTTTCTGAATTCGGATGGTTTGACTGAGGCCGAACGCGAACTCGTTTTGCAGCACGAATACCAGCATTTTCGGCATGGTCACTCTATTGATTTAGTACTGATCGAAGTCGCAAAAGCCTTCTTGTGGTTTAACCCGGTAATGTATTGGCTTGACCGTTCTCTACGGCAAATTCATGAATACGAAGTAGATCAGGCTGTAGCAAAACACCCCAAGGCATATGCCCAGTTACTCCTGAAATTGGCGATGACACAACCCAGTGGACTCACTCACACGTTTGCCAGACAACCCCTGAAAAGTCGAATTGAAATGCTATTTGCTCAGCCTTCATCTTCTATTAAAAAAACGTTCTTTCTAATTATTTTTCCCCTGTGCGGAATTTCTGTAGCCTTATTTGCAGAGCATTTGCCTGCCAGGATTTTAAAGTCGGGTAAAATGATGAACCAGGAGAATGTTTTGTCTAGTACTGATTTACCTGACCAGATAAAGGAAACGAAAGAGGATTCAATTAAGAAAAAACCAGCCTTGGAGAATAATAAAAATGAAGCTACCAATCAGGAGGAAACCTGGCCAAGAAGCATTATGGATGGATACTATTTAGGAAAAAATCCGGTTGTGGTGCTTAATGGAAAACGGTATGATGCTTCAATTTTACGGCGAATTGATCCGGAAAAACTAAATTCAATCAGCCTGATACATAAGGGAATTAGTTTTGACTTTGAAGGGAATACAGTGAATGACGGGAAGATTGAACTAAATGCAAGGGAGGGCTTTGAACTTACTGATCCAGAAAAAATCAAAACAGCCATTCAATTTGCAGAAGGAACATACGAGGCTATGGAAGTATTAGCTTCTGATTTGGCAATTATACGTATTTCGAAACCAGGTATTGACGGAAAACGCTATAACGAAGTGAAGTATAGAAGTAAAAATGGAAATAGTGGGTCTGTAATTTTGAGATCCGGAGAACGGGTTGAGTTCTATCTGGATGGCATTAGATATTCCGAAGAAAAAATGCAAGATATTGGCAAACAGGGTATTGTTATAAAAGTAACTACACCTCAAAATAAAGTAGCAAAGATTGAAGTATTTAATAAGTTAAAAATGAAAACTATCTAATAATGAATGAGTTATGGTATCAATTAAGGAAACCCGACTGATTGTCAGCCGGGTTTTCTTAACTAATGTACAGGCATTATACACTTGCCACCGTACGCTTGATAAACTCTGTCAGGCTTGGGCCGCTGAGTAAGCCCTGAGCTAGCAGAGCCAGGTCTACCAGTTGTTTCGCCAGCCCCTGATCGTTAGAATCTTTCACTCGCTGGATAGTCGGGTGATTGGCATTAACAATCAAATTATAATTCATTGGCAGGGTACCAAAGAACGAAGGCTGTCCGCCTGTTTTAGCCATATCGTTCATCCGCCGCATAAACTCATTCTGCGTGACAACTACAGGTAACTCATCCGTACTCAAAGGTTGAATATCTACTGTATACCCTTGACCTGCTACGCCTTCAAATAATGATTTTAAAGCCGTTTTCTCGTCTTCAGTCAGTACGCTTTCAATAGTTACACCTTTGTCAATCAACCGATCAATGTTATCGGCATCTACTCGTTTGAAGGTTGTTTTTTCAAGCTTTTGCTCAAGTTTACCAATGAAGTGTGGATCAATGACACCTTCCAGCGTGATAACGTCGTAGCCACGGGTCGTAGCCATCTGAGTGTATCCGTCTTGCCTGGCGGCATCAGTAGTATAGAGCCACACCAGCGTATCGTCTTTATCTTTTTGCGTTAGTTCGGTTTTTTCCTTGTATTCTTCCAGCGTATAATAGGTGCCAGCGGTGCTACGCAACAGAACGAAATCTTTGGCTTTTTCATAGAATTTCTCATCCGAGATCATTCCATATTTCACAAATAGACCAATATCGCTGAATTTTTCTTCGTAAGCAGAGCGGTCGTTTCGGAACAATTCACCCAGTTTATCGGCTACCTTACGCGTAATGTATCCATTTATTTTCTTCACGTTTGAGTCTGCCTGCAGGAAGCTGCGGCTTACATTCAACGGAATATCTGGGGAGTCAATTACGCCGTGTAATAACATCAGGAAGTCGGGCACAACATCCTTGACTTCATCCGTAATGAAAACCTGACGGCTATAGAGTTGAATCTTTTCACGACTAAACTGCAATTCATTTTTCACCTTCGGGAAATACAGTATTCCCGTCAGATTAAACGGATAATCTACATTAAGGTGAATCCAGAAGAGCGGCTTTTCCGAGAAGGGGTAAAGCGTTTCATAAAAGTTAAGGTAGTCTTCGTCAGTAAGCTCACCAGGGTTTTTCGTCCAGATGGGCTCAGTTTCATTAAGAACCTTATCTTCGAAGGAGACGGGAATGGGGAGGAATTTTCCATATTTTTCCAGAATTTCCCGGATTTTGTGCGACTCCAAGAACTCCTCTGAATCTGGAGCAATGTGAAGAATAATGTCAGTGCCGCGTTCGTTGCGATCTGCTTCTGAAATTTCAAATTCGGTTGATCCGTCGCAGAGCCAGCGGGCCGCCGGAGCGTCCTGATACGACTTTGTGATAATTTCAACCTGTCTGGCAACCATAAACGCAGAATAGAAGCCTAAACCGAACTGACCAATGATGGCACCTCGTTCAACGCCCTGATCTTTATACTTTTCAACAAATTCCAGAGCCCCCGAGAAAGCAATCTGATTAATGTATTTTTTGATCTCCTCAGCCGTCATACCTAAACCATGATCACTGATTGTCAGTGTTTTAGCTTCTTTGTCAATCGATACCTTAATGGTCAAATCGCCCAGTTCACCCGAATATTCGCCTAATGCAGCCAACCTTTTTATTTTCTGAGTAGCATCTACGGCGTTAGAAACCAGTTCACGCAGGAAGATTTCGTGATCAGAATAAAGAAACTTCTTGATGATCGGAAAAATGTTCTCGGTATGAATCGAGATATTACCTTTTTCGTATGCCATTGTTAGAAAAATTGAATTACAGATTGATGCAGTGGGCAGTAACAAATGCCATTCCAGTCAAATAAATTGTGTCAGAATGTCAGAAACAGTTGAAATACAAGTAATCATATAAGATTAAACGTATATTAAATAGTATTATAACTTTAATATTGAAGCTAAACCAGAAGTTTATACGAGTGAGGAAAAATTTCTTTGCATCTTCAGCCCAAGAGACCCTACCGGAAACGCTATGCAATAAATGATTGACTAAATATATATTACATAGGATAATTGAGTTGTTTAGTAAGTAATAAAACGATAGGCATAGGCGTTAAGTTATTTCTTGTTGATGTTTGATAGTACTTTATTAGTTTCGTTCAATTTTATTTGATTGATACAATAGCTTATATTATTTTAACATTAAACCGTTATTACCATATTATATTTGGGTAACAGGCTTATTTTTTCGTTTGAGAGAGGGTTGTGCTTTAAGAACAAAATAAAATTCTGCGTTTTTTATTAGGATAGTTAATATTAAAGTATTACTTTAGCGGCGTTTATTAAGGACAACTCGCAAAAAATTGCTATTTTCAATCATATAACTTTGTGCCTGGCACGATTTATTCATCGAATGAATGTAGTGTCTTTTTAGAAAATTCAACCTCATTTACAATAACACTTTATGAAACCACGTACTACTTCTCAAGCCATTGCCAAAACAGATTACTTGCTCGCGGCTATTCTGATTTTAGGGTTAATTTTTACCGTATTTTCATTTAGCCAACTTCACTAGATTTTTAGTTTCTCATCTGCATATGCCTTTACCTAGGGTTACCCGAATGAAAAAGGGTAATCCTTTTTTTTGATATTGTTTATACCAAAATTGTTATCAAAAAGATTGGAGGCTCGCCCGAAAGCCCTTTTATTCGTCCCAAAATTGAACTAATCGAATAAAAGAAGTGAACTATCGCTGGGGTATTGATTTAGGAGGTACGAAAATAGAGTGTGCCGTTTTAGATGCCGATAATATCACCAATGTCCGCTTACGCCGCCGCATTCCTACCGAGGCAGGCAAAGGATACAACCATATTCTGAATCAAATTGAAAAATTGATCAGGCAGGTTACCGAAGAATTAGGGGAAAGCCCCCAAAAACTAGGCTTTGCCACACCCGGTACGCTTGATCCACTCACCCAAACCATGCGGGGCTGTAATACAGTGGTTATGAATGGCCAACCCATGAAAAAAGATTTGGAAGCCCGTTTTGGAATACCTTGTGAACTTGCCAATGATGCCAACTGCTTTGCTCTGGCAGAAGCTGTTATGGGGGCTGCTCCTAAGGTACATCCGAAGGCTCAGGTTGTTTTTGGGGTTATTATAGGTACTGGTGTGGGTGGAGGCATTGTAATGAACGGAAAAGTGTGGGGTGGCCGACAAGGAATTGGCGGAGAATGGGGGCACATTTTTCTGGATGAATCCGGCGGGCCATGTTACTGCGGGAATGTTGGCTGCGTTGAGCAGGTGATCTCTGGTCCGGCCTTACAGCGTTTTTATGCTGAAAAAAGCGGTGAAAAGCGTTTGTTAGCTGATATTCTGGCTCTTCATCAAACTGGTTCAGATCCTGTAGCAACTGAGACAGTGGAACATATGCTTAACATGTTTGGCAAAGCTATGTCTATTATCACGAATCTGCTAGACCCCGATGTAATTGTTATTGGAGGGGGAGTATCGAATATAGATTTATTGTATACCGAGGGAGTGGAGCGGGCTAAGAAACATATTTTTAATCCTAACCCGGATGCACTCATTGTGAAGAATGAATTAGGAGATAGTGCGGGTGTTTTTGGAGCCGCTTTATTATGAGTTTATTGAAGAACGCTATTGATTTTTTTACGTTATTAACAGGAGTTTTGAGTTAAGGGTTTAGCTTTTCCAGTGGCATACGCTGAAAAAATTGCCATCAAGGCACTATGTTTCACGAAAATTCTAAAATCAGAGCTGACGTGTGACGTATTTACCCGGAAAAACCGAAACCCGGAAAACTCTAAACGGAAAACGCTAAACTCTATATAGCCATGCAACTCTCTGCTGATCGGACGGCTCTCGTCCTGATTGAATTTCAAAATGATTTCACAACCGAAGGTGGTGTTTTTCATGGTGGCGTAAAGGCCGTCATGGATAAAACGAATATGCTGAAAAATACGGTCACTCTGGTGCAACAGGCCCGGCAGGCGGGTGTTCAGATTGTTCATGTACCGATTTCGTTTACCCCAAATTATCATGAACTAACCTCTAAACCATACGGAATTTTAAAAGGAGTAGTAGATAATGGAGCCTTTCAGAAAGGAACCTGGGGAGCCGAAATTCATACCGATTTAAAACCTTATCCTGAAGATATTATCATTGAAGGGAAACGTGGGCTGTGCGGTTTTGCCAGTACCAACCTGGACTTCATTCTGCGGAGCAGAGGCATACAAAACATTGCATTAGCGGGTTTCCTGACTAATTGCTGCGTAGAGTCAACCATGCGGACGGCTTACGAAAAAGGCTATAATGTTATTACATTAACCGATTGCTGTGCTACGCTTAGTCAGGAAGAACACGACAATGCCATCGCGAAAGATTACCCCATGTTTAGCCAACCCATGACTCATCAGGAGTTCATAGGAACGATAGGTGAAGAAGTAGAATTGGTTGGCAAGGCGTATGAGTAAGGTATTTAGTTAATAAGTAATAAATAACGAAAAGGGCGGGATTCGGGTTAATCTGAATCCCGCTCTTCTTTTGTAAAATATAAAACAGTTGACTTAAAATCGGTTAAGTTTGAGGAATCAGTCAGGTAAAGAACTGTTTTAGTAAGTCAGGCTGTTTTGTAGGAAACCGTTATAAAGAATACACCCGATATGAAGCTTATCAAACTCGCCGCTGGCGTAGTCAATACAACTCCACTCGACTGGAGTGGCAATCTTCAAAATAGTATCGATTGCATTGAAAAAGCTAAAAATCAAGCAATTACTCTTTTGTGCTTACCAGAGTTGAGCATTACGGGCTATGGTTGTGAAGATATGTTTTATGCTCCATACGTAGCTGAAACGGCCTTACATCAATTAGACGAAATTATTCCGCATACTTCCGATCTGGCTGTATCTGTTGGGTTACCACTGATCTTGAATAATAAGGTTTATAATGCTTCCTGTTTCATTGTAAATCGGCAAATCAGGGGTTTTGTCTTGAAGAAAAACCTGGCCAATAATGGGATTCATTACGAAACTCGCTGGTTTCATGCCTGGGCTTCGGGCGAGCGTACGAGTGTGAAGATAAACGGCATAGAGTTCCCGGCGGGAGATCTGATTTTTGATGTTGCCGGTGCGAAAATTGGTTTTGAGATTTGTGAAGATGCCTGGATTGCCAATCGTCCCGGCCGTGAGTTATATGCCCGTGGAGTAGACATTATCCTGAATCCATCGGCCAGTCATTTTAGTTTTTTCAAGAGTCACACGCGTGAGCGGTTTGTACAGGACGGCAGCCGTGCCTTTGGTTGTGTGTATGTTTATACCAATTTGTTAGGTAATGAAGCCGGGCGGGCCATTTATGATGGTGACGCCATGATTGCCCAATCTGGCGAAATGCTGACATCCGGTACGCGGTTTAGCTATACCGACCATTACCTTGTTTCCGCTACAGTTGATTTAGAAAAGGGGCGGCTGGAACAAACCCAGAACCGGGCAGTATTTAATAAAACAGCAGAAGCATTAACCGTTCAGGTACCATTTCAGTGGCCTGATATTCCTCCGGCCCGGAATGAATATGCTCTGGAAGCGTGGGAAACCAGTAGTACAAATCCGGGGGGCTATCAGAAAGAAGAAGAATTTGCCCGGGCGGTGGCTCTCGCTTTATTCGATTATCTGCGGAAAAGCAGATCACAAGGCTTTGTGGTTTCACTTTCTGGTGGAGCAGATTCTTCAGCTTGTGCCGCTCTGGTCTATATCATGGTGGAATTAGGGCTGGAAAGTATTGGGCTGGAAGGCTTTAAAAAGAAACTTGATTTTATTACGGGTATTCAGTCGGCAACTACGGCAAAGGAAATCGTTCATGCCTTGTTGCATTGTATCTGGCAGGGAACCGAAAATTCATCTGCCGAAACGAAATATTCGGCGAGTTCTCTGGCGGAGGATTTAAATGCTGATTTCTACGATGTGAATATTAATGGCCTGGTTGAAACGTATAAAAATCTGATTGAAGAAGGCTTGGGCCGTAAGCTTAACTGGGATACCGATGACATCGCTCTGCAAAACATTCAGGCTCGTGTGCGAGCCCCAAGTGCCTGGTTATTAACGAATGTATATAACTGTCTGCTGCTGGCAACCTCTAACCGTTCTGAAGCGGCTGTAGGATATGCGACAATGGATGGCGACACATCTGGCAGTATTTCGCCACTGGCCGGTATTGATAAAACCTTCCTGCGGAAATGGTTACTCTGGTTGGAAAACGTAGGCTTAGGGGGAACATTGAAAGTAAAAGGCCTGAATGCCATGAATAATCTTCAGCCCACGGCTGAGTTACGCCCGCTCGATAAAAAGCAAACCGATGAAGAAGATTTGATGCCCTATGAAGTCCTTAATACCATTGAAGCCTATGGATTCCGGGATAAACAACCCCCGAAAGAAGTGTTGAAAAAACTGGAACTTGATTTCGAAGGAATTTATTCAAAAGAAAAACTAGCCATCTGGACAGAACGCTTTTTCCGGCTCTGGTCTCGCAATCAATGGAAACGCGAGCGGTACGCTCCAAGCTTCCATGTTGACGATCGGAACCTTGATCCACGCACCTGGCTACGTTTCCCGATTTTGTCAGGTGGCTTTACGAAAGAACTGGCCGATTTGAAGGAAGAATCGGTTATGTCTGCTGGCGGTCGTAGGCGAATCGGTTTTGGAAGTTAATTCTTCCGGAAACTAAACCTTGGCAAAGTGTTAACGTGTGCGGGTTTGCCTAATAAACACTTTGTCAAGATTTTTACCTCTTCTTCAGATAAAGAAAGGAAACATTCCAAATTAATAGCAATTTCGTTTGAAGTTCATTCAAACACTCAAATTGGCTTACTAAGGTGGTAAAAAGTAGACTTTTCGGGAATCGGCTGTAGTTTTGGTAGTGGATAGAAGTTCACCGGTTCGTCAGAAACGCTTCGGCCTAATCTGTTTTTCATGTTTCTCGCTATAGACGTTGGTAATACCGACACCGTATTTGGGCTGAATAACGGCCAGAAGTGGTTGCACCAGTTCAGAATTCCAACGCATTTTAGTACTCGCCAGGCGGATTATGAGGTCCGTCTGCGAATGTTATTCCTGGAATATTCGCTCAAAATCAGTGACATAACCTCAATTGTTATTAGTAGCGTAGTGCCCGATCAGACGATTGTGATGCGTAAACTCGCTCAGGAATTATTTAATGTTGAACCTACCCTGGTTGGCCCTGACATCTATTCCCGCTTGGGACTAACCATTATTAGTCCACACGAAATAGGTACTGATCTGGTTGCTAATTCAGTGTATGCCTGGTACACGTACAAACAAAATTGCATCGTCGTTGATTTTGGGACAGCCCTTACCTTTACAGTCGTTTCAAATGCCACGATTGTAGGGGTCAATATCGTTCCAGGAATAAAAACAGCCCTTCATTCTCTTTTCTCTAACACTGCTCAATTGCCCGAAGTACCTTTAGAAATGCCCGGGTCGGCTATTGGCAAAAATACTGTTCATTCCATTCAGGCTGGTATCCTCTGGGGGTATGTAGGGCTGGTCAAGGAACAGCTTTTTCAGATACAGAAAGAAGTGGGCTCCTGTAAGGTTTTAGCCACCGGCGGATTATCCTCGGTATTAAAACCACTGCATGAACTTTTTGAAGAAGTAGACGTAAACCTGACACTTAACGGATTGAAAATTATTAATGAATTAACCATTTAGAAAAAGGGGTTGACCTCTTTTTTTATCGTAAAATTGGATTTTTAAAATAGATTTTGTACTTTAATCAAGTAATTTAAACATATGTTTAAAATTTATTTGTAAGATTCATTTCGATCGGTATACATTTGCATCAGACATGGCGATTACCAACGGAGATACGGAAGAAAAAATCAAAGAAGCAGCTCAGAAAATCTTTCTAGAAAAAGGATTCGACGGTACAACAATACGTGATATTGCTGATGCAGCTCAGATTAATACTGCCCTGACGAACTACTATTTTAGAAGTAAGGAAAAATTATTCTGGCTGGTATACGAGGGATTGCTGAAGCAAGGGGTTGAGGGTATGCAGATCATTTTGGATAAACCCATTAATCTGCGTGATAAGCTAATAGAATTGGTCGATCATATGTTTAACCTTCATGCGGACAATCCGAATATTGCTTTATTTCTCATGAATGAAATCAAGCGTAATCCCGAACATTTTGAAAAAATAACGGGGGTAGATTGCCGGCTCACAGAAAACATATTTGAAAAGCAGATCGAAGAAGAAACCAAACTAGGTCATATTCGTCCAATTTCGGCAGACCACTTACTCCCATTGATGCTAGGGATGATTCAGCAGATATTTGCTTCTAAAACCCTTCACATGTACTTATTTCAGATGGATGAGTCTGGTTTTTTAGAATTCGCAAAAGAGCAGTCCAGGCTCGTAAAAGACATGGTTATCCATTATTTGTATGATTGTAAGTAAGCAAACGATTAGGGCTTAATTACTTGATGAGAGTTCAGAAAAGCCTGAGCATCTGACGAATAGGTGCTCATTTTTTTACCCTTGATTTAAACAAATGTTTAAATTGAATATTTTAATCAAATAATATAAATATGTTACGCTTTTCATTGTTTTTGCTTTTGAGTGTACTTACCAATGGTGTTTTTGCTCAGCAATACACCTTGCCAGAGCTGACCGAGAAAGCATTGACCTATAACCTGGATGTACGTTCAGCTCAGCTGGATCAGAATATCAACGAATCAAAAATCAAAGAGGTTAAAGCATCCGCATTACCTCAGGTAA
>JASGGE010000013.1:0-37520 GCA_047605205.1 Siphonobacter sp. | reverse complement strand
CCGGAGCCGGTTCTACCAGAACGCGATCTGCCAAAGGCTTGACATTTACTGACATAATTGAGCTGAGATTAGTTGTCGTTTTAACCATCTGGTTTTAGTAGCTTTTTTATACGATTCCCGTGCCATTAGTTACCGGCTGTCAATTTTTCAGGAGATTACTGACAAGAATCGCAAAAAGATCTGAATACCAAATAGATCGGTTTAGAAAAAGAATAAATTAAATAGAAAATTTGGCAATTTGATCAATATTGATAATTTCGTTTATTCACTTTTTCTTCTCCCCTATATGAGAAAGCTGCAAAAAAACTGGCTTACAGACGGCTTAATTGACTTTGAATACAAAAAATATCTGCTATTAGCTTATTTGAAACACGTCCACGAGCATTTTAAACAGAAGAAATTGTATCCTGAACTGTCAGATTTGCAGTTTCATTATCAGGATTCTTTAACATTACGACAAAATCAACAGGATTGGTCTAAACGCTTAAGTCGTAAACTATTAGGCCTTGACTGGGAGAGGCTGCAATTGCAATACGGTAGCGAATTTCAGGAATTATCAACTCTAAAAGAAGTAGAAGACATTCTATGTTATGCCATTCCGCGATTTGGGGAAGCCTTGCACCAGGGCGAGGAAATTTTGCAGGAAGTTGATACCGAAGTAACCATTACGCCCATCGGAATTGTTCCTTTATTTAAGAAAGAGGGCTACCTGTTTGTATATGCTAACGCCACACGGCGTTTGGAAATTTACCAATATAAGGTGCCACTTTTTGAGCGACAGCTTCATACGAGTCACATCGAAACGCGGTATAAAAATTACACAACTACCTTTGAAAGTATTAAGCTGGATTTAGTCCGTCAGCGAAGGCAATTGCCCAATCCGGCATCATATCTGGTGGAAAGTAAATGGGATTACCCGCTCGAAGAAACATTATTGCCTATAGCCCAACGAAAAATGAATCAGTGGATGGAAGATGAAGACTAACTCCCTACGAAAAGAGGCGGCCGAAAGGCCGCCTCTTTTCGTAGCTTCTATCAAAGCAAAAATTATTTCTTAGCCGGAGTTGCTGGCTGAGCAGGTGTCGTTGGAGTTGGGCTAACAGGTTTAGGCAGGGGGCTGGTAGCCGCAGGAGCAACATCACCCAGGCCATCGTCTAGTGTATTTGTACCAGAACTCTGAGTGTTCAGGAAAAATACAGATGCTAAGGCTAACACAGCAATAGCACCACCAAAACCCCAGGTTATTTGTTCGAGTAAGTCACCCGTTTTTTTAACACCAAAAAGTTGTTGTGAACCCGTTCCTGTAAATTGAGAAAGGCCACCTCCTTTTGGATTTTGAATGAGAACCACCAGAATCAGCAGAGCTGCTACGATGATGGAAAGGATAATGATTGTGGTAAACATTTGGTAAAAGGAAAAAGATCAGCTATTTTTTTTCAGTTCTTCGATTTTCTCTGCAAAGTACGCCTTTTTTTCGGGAAACTTCAACAGTAGTTTCTCATATACGCCAATTGCTTTGTCGGTTTTTCCCTGACGAACCAGCACTTTAGCGTATACTTCTGTTATTGGGGCGTTGTCTTTAATTTCCGTAAAACGGCTTAAATCTTCAGGTTCTTCATTTGGGGGGCCTGGTTTAACCCGGAAAGGTCCGATGCGTGGCTCGGCCTGAATAAAACGATCGATGAGTAAAAGTTGTTCTTGCAAACGGCTTACTTTTGCGGCGGCCTGCTGTGGGGTCTGGTCTGTTTTCTGAAGCAGGACTTCTGAATAATCTAACCCACGTAGGGCTTGTACAGGATTGATAGATTCGGGTTTCAATTTTTCAACTTTTACTTCTTCCACATGCCGCCGTGTAAAAGGCAGTTTAGTACGGTTGAGGGTAGCATGTGGTGGATATTCTCCGCCAATAAATTTTCGCAGGGCATCGCGGCTTAAAGCATAAGCAGCAGCTTTTCGTAAAGAGTCTATTGCTTCTTCTGATTCAGGTAAACCTGCATATCCTTTTGCTAGTAAAACGCGGGCTGTCTGGCAGAAAGGGTATTCCTGGGCAATTTCTTTCAGATATGCTAAATCGCTGCCGGTTATCTCTCCGGGATTGGTTACCAAATACGAAAACGTGTCGCAATTCATTCAGATTAAATTCTAGAGGGTGTTGCCGAAGATAAATTACAAATACGTAGGGATTTTCGAAATAATAAGAATTTTACCAATCGCCAGCTGTTTTACTAAAAATATCCAGAACGATTTGATCTAAAATAAGAGGGACTAAACTACTTTCTACCTGATCAAGTGTTTGAGTTTGAGAAAAATCTTTAAAAAATGAAAAGGATTGTTCAAAATTACTGGCTTCGTTACGATTATTACTAAAACGAACCTGAACCGTAACCGTTAGGCGGTTTAGAGCTGCTTTATCGGATGAGGTTGGTGCCTGAGGGGTCACATCGTAACCAATAATTGAGCCTTCCAGTACCAAATCTCCATCACCACCGGGTTTTAGAGATAGGTTAGTATTACGTTGAAAATATTCTTTTAACCGGTTCGTAAAGTCAGCTGAAAGATTCGTGGGGCCGCCGGCGGCGTTCACTACGAAGTTATTAATCGAAATAGTTTTGAGATCCGAAGATAACTTACCACCTGGAGAAAATGAGTAGGAACCACAGCCATTTATTCCTACTAAGGTGAATAGTAAACTGAAAATGAGTTGCCAATTTTTCCGAATCGTTCGGTTATTCTTCATCAATTTCATACTGTTTGATTTTCCGGTAGAGCGTACGTTCTGAAATACCAAGGGCTTGAGCCGCATTTTTGCGTTTGTTACCGTTTTTGCGTAAGGCCTTGATAATCATTTCCTTTTCTTTCTTTTCGAGTGAAAGAGACTCGTCTTCTGCTTCATCAGTTACGTCAACAACACTGGGTTCGGGAGTATCCAGTGAGAAAACGTTTGGAGCGGGAGTAGCACTTACCGGAGAAACGGGTAAAAGCCGGGTAGGCGTATTGTTTTCAGTAAAATTAACAGGCTCTTCAGTAACTCCTTTGAAAAGACTGGCATGTTGGCGAATTAGATCGCCGTCGTCAGATCCATTTTGAGCTAGCTCCACAAAGAGTTTTTTCAATTCCGTAACGTCACGTTTTAGATCGAATAAGACTTTGTAAAGTAATTCCCGTTCGGAAAAATCCTGGTTGGTACCATCCCGAAATAGATCAGGTACTGACGAACGCTGGGCATCGGGCAGGTATTTAACCAGAGCACGAGCACTGACGAGCCGCTCTTCTTCCAGAATGGAAATCTGCTCGGCCAGGTTCTTAAGCTGACGAATATTGCCAGGAAAACGGTAACTTAATAAAATCTGGCGGGCATCTTCAGCTAACTGAACGGGGCGTATCCCCTGACGTTCGGAAAAATCAGAAGTAAATTTCCGGAATAATAACAGGACATCTTCACCACGGTCCCGGAGAGGCGGAACATAAATGGGAACCGTGTTTAGCCGATAATATAAATCTTCCCGAAACTTTCCTTTCTCTACTGCCTGTAACAGATTAACATTAGTAGCGGCTACTACTCGAACATCCGTTTTCTGAATCTTTGAAGAACCAACCCGGATAAACTCCTTGTTTTCCAGCACACGAAGCAAACGGGCCTGAGTGCCTAGCGGCATTTCGGCAATTTCATCGAGGAAAATGGTTCCGCCGTTGGTTACTTCAAAATAGCCTTTACGGGTATCTACTGCACCGGTAAAAGCTCCTTTTTCATGTCCAAATAACTCTGAATCAATGGTTCCTTCCGGGATAGCTCCGCAGTTAATCGCAATAAACTGGCCGTGTTTGCGAGTAGAAAGCTGATGAATGATTTTAGAAAACGATTCCTTCCCACTACCACTTTCGCCTGTGATGAGTACCGTTAGGTCTGTTGGAGCTACCTGAGCGGCTACCTGAATAGCGTAGTTGAGTGCCGGCGAATTCCCAATAATACCAAAGCGGGATTTTATAGATTGAATTTCTTGAGGTGTCATTTAGATAGCGTAAAGCATAAGGAGGAAAAAGTAAAGGAACCGACTACCCTGCGATAAGCCCGGCCAGTCCCTGAAACTCTTTACTCAAGAATAGGCTCCCCCAATAAAGTGGCAGCAGTGCAGTCGGTTACTAATACCTTGACATACTGGCCTTTACTATAGCTGTGTTTTGGAAAAACCACTACTTTATTCTGGTCATTACGGCCTTGTAAATGTTCTGCCGAGCGTTTTGATGGCCCTTCTACCAGTACTTTATGGACTTTACCAATGGCTTGCTGGTTACGTTCCAGGCTGTGTTGTTGTTGAAGAGCAATGATTTCATTTAGTCGCCGCTTTTTCACTTCTTCCGGAATATCGTCTACCAACTTTTTCGCAGCGGGTGTGCCCGGACGCTCCGAGTAAGCAAACATATAGCCATAGTCGTATTTTACATATTCCATCAGGCTTAGTGTATCGCGGTGTTCTTCTTCTGTTTCGGTGCAGAAGCCAGCAATCATATCTTGTGAAATTCCACAATCACCACCCAAAATGGTACGAATAGCATCCACGCGGTTTATATACCACTCCCGGTCGTAGGTGCGATTCATCATCTTCAGCACCCGTGAATTACCACTCTGAGCAGGTAAGTGTATGTAGTTACAGACGTTCTCGTACTTTTTCATGGTATGTAGTACCTCGTCTGTGATGTCTTTAGGATGAGAAGTGCTGAAACGAACTCGTAAATCAGGATGGATTAAAGCAACCATTTCTAATAAGCCAGCGAAGTTGACCTCTTCAGAGCCATCCTCAGAAGCCCATTTATAACTATCTACATTCTGACCCAGGAGCGTTACTTCACGATAGCCTTGTTGAAATAAATCCCGAGCCTCTTTCACAATGGAGTGAGCATCACGTGAGCGTTCACGACCCCGTGTGAAGGGTACTACGCAGAAACTGCACATGTTATCACACCCTCGCATGATGCTGATAAAGGCCGTTACTCCGTTGGAATTCAGTCGAACTGGGGCAATATCAGCATAGGTTTCTTCTTTTGACAAGAAAACGTTAACTGCTTTCTGACCCGTTTCCACTTCATCAAGTAAACGCGGTAAATCGCGATAGGCATCAGGGCCTACTACCATATCCACTACTTTTTCTTCTTCTAAAAGCTTGGATTTCAGTCGTTCAGCCATGCAACCTAATACCCCAATGGTAGTGTCAGGTTTGCGGCGTTTCAGGCTAACAAAAGAACTAAGGCGGTTCCGAACTTTTTGCTCGGCATTATCCCGAATGGCACAGGTATTCAGTAATACCAGGTCTGCCTCTTCCAGGCTGGATGTCGTAGCAAAGCCCTTTTCCCGCATAATAGAAGCCACAATTTCACTATCAGAGAAATTCATCTGGCAGCCGTAGCTTTCGATATATAACTTTTTCTTTCCTTCAGAATATTGCTCGTCTTCCAGTAGTCGGGGAAGATCAATGCCTTGTTTATCTTCAGGAGTCAGGATCTCTAAGGTCTTCATGGTACTGAGGGGGCCTGAGCGTCAGGCTCTCCGCCTATATAGTGGTGATAAAGCTCAATTTAAGCTTGCAAAGATACATAAAAACTGACAATGTGGCAGATTGGAGCGACTCTTAATAATTGAACGTCCATTTCATTTTTTGGGTAAATACTCTGGAATGGATTAATGCCCTGGAGGTTAAAGAGAAATAAAACGTTCTTAAAGAAGAGATGGAATATAGTATAATAAGGGGAAATACTCTAAACAGATACACTAAAACGGGTACCCAATACCAAATCGTAACTCAGGCTTATACCGGTTATCGAGCGTTTTACTAAATAAATCACCAATTACCCATTGCCCGTAGCTGCCATCCAGTCGGGGGCGGCCTGGTTCGTAAATCTTAATGCCCCAGTCGGCTCGTAAAATGAAGAATGACTTATCAAAACGCAGTCCGAAACCAGCATCAAGGGCAGTTTGCTGGAGAAAACTATTAAAGTGAAAAATGGTAAGCGGTTGAGTACCGCGAATTCGCCAGACATTTCCGGCGTCCATAAAAATGGCTCCGTTGAAATCGCCAAAAAGTTTGAAAAGCGGGAAACGCCATTCGGCATTAAACTCCAGTTGCATTTCACCAGGACTTTCATATTTGTACACCGGAACAATACCACCCGCTTTGAGTGTATCATAACTGGCTACCAATGAGCCTAGGCCTAATTTACGGGGATTCCAGCCTCGCATGGAGTTTGCACCACCCGCGAAAAAGGCTTTTTCGTAGGGTAATACGCCTCCGGCTTTTGAATATTCCCAGCCGATTCCGACAAATCCGCGGAAAACAAGCATCGATTTTCCTCGTCGATTAAGCGGGACATACAAACGGTAGTCAACGCTGGTTTTTAAGAATTTGTAAAAGCGTAAATCAGTAGAAGAGGCGAGCTCGTCCTGCTTTTTCTGGGAGAGAAAATTAAGCGTGGTTCCACCTGATTCTACAAACCAGCGAAAATAACGGGTACGTTTATAGGCATTTAAGTTGTTATCGCTGTAGACATACGAACCACTGATGCTCGATACAAACGATCGATTAAAAGTATAGATCAGGTTATTGCCGGCCTCTTGCTGGGCCAGCAAAAAAGCCTGGAATTCAGCCGACTGACGCGTAGTATTGATGAGGTTAATGTCAATGGGTGAGAAGTAAAAGGTTTCCTTAGGCGAAATTTGCCAGGAATAGGTCATGGCTAGTTTGAACCCTGTCCGTCTGAAATCTTTTCGGTCGCTCAAAGAATACCCAATACCAATTTGAGTTCGGGGGCTACTGTTGTTATATCTGAATTTGAGGCTTCCAGGAAAAAGTAACTGTGGGAAAATCAATGAAGTATTCAGGCCGGCTTCAAAATTCTGATCTTTAAAATTTAGATTTTGAGAGCTTTCAGTAAACCCGGGTTGTCCGTCGAAACCAGCTTTACCGGCAATTTCGAGCATCTCCAGTCCTTGCAAAAAATTACGAATGCGTAACGAGCCATTCAGGAAAGGGCCAGGCAAGCCCTGATAAACGTTCATGCCTACTTCCGAAGTGAGTTCGAAACGCTTGAGCGGCTGGGCATAAATGAGAGCGTTTAGCTGATGGTAATAGGCGGTATCGTAACTAATATTAGGAAATTTAAACTGATCAAGGGTTCCCAGAAAACGAAGCGTTTCATTGTGATGTTGTAAACTATATAACTCCCCTGGTCGTACTGTGATTTTGGCATTCAGTAGTTTAGTTGCGTATTTCTTGTCGGCAAAAATGTAACGAATACCCTGATAAGTAGTTGAATCCAGATAAGAGGCGGGTTCTTCAGGATCACGGCCATCTACTACAAACGTAACCGAACGCAGGTGATAGTAAGGATAACGGTTGGGTATGCTGTCAATATTAACCTTGACATTAACCTGATGCTTTACAGGTTCAGCCTTAGAGGTGTCATAAGTGCCTGTAAAAGAGACATCTTCCTTACTGAAGCCATAATAACCGTTGTTTTTCAACGTCAGTTCAATACGTTCCCGCTCGGCACTGAAGTAACGCTCATCAACACGGTCGCCAGATTTTAGTGGGCTTTTGGTGGTACGAAGAATACTATCAACTCGCGGATCAATGGTGTGTAATTGTACCTGATTCAGAATGTATGGTTTACGTTGTTCCACCAGATAACGTACCCGTACCCGACGAAACTTGACAGTATCCAGCTCAAAATGAACGGAATCGTCGAACATACCCCGGTTTGTTCGTAAAAACGCCTGCAGATTCTGTGCATTTTCACGGGCATCTTCTTCCGTGATAATTGACGGGGGTTCTCCCACAACCCGCATCCACCAATGCCCCTGTTCAATGGCCAGGCGATTATGATCAATTTTGCGTTCAAGGCGTTCAATTTTTCGAACTGTTTTTCGATTTCTGAGGCTATCTGCCTGGTTCTTTAGTTGATCAATCTGGCGTTGATAATCAATTAGTTCTTGTTCAAAACGGGGTTTCTTGTATTTGATGAAATTAGGGCGGACTATCTGATAAACCCATAGGAAGGGCGTAATAGGCTGGGTAATCAGAACGCGGTTTGGTTCCTGGGGTAACAGTGATTCTAACTCCTCATTCGGGATTTCCTTGTTACCTTTGATGTTCTGACTGGCCAGCAAGTATTCTCCACGACGAAGTTCAGTACCTCTGGTACAGCCAGCAATAATATTCACAAGAACCATTCCGATGAGTACTATAAAATAGGAGCGGAATGGCATGATTCTTCGGGACAATGATCTCACAAAAGTGGCAAAAACTAATTCGTTCACTGCACCAGAAAAAATATCGCCAGGAGCAAAACGCTTTTCTGGTTGAAGGAGCAAAGAGTGTACATGAGTTACTACATGCCGATTTCAAGGTTCAGGCCCTGTTCGTTACAGACACATTTTACAAAGAAAACCAAAAGCTTCTCGATGAGCAACCCCAAGGCTTTGAATTGGTCTCAGAATCTGAATTAGAAAAAGTCGGGACACTGCAAACCAACAATGCAGCCATTGCTGTTGCTAAAACGAAAGACAACAGGCCTTTGCGTATAGAAGGTTCTGAATTTGCTTTGATTTTAGACGATATACGCGATCCAGGCAATTTGGGCACTATTCTTCGAATTGCCGACTGGTATGGTATGAAAAAAGTAATATGTTCTGATAGTTGTGTAGACGTGTACAACCCTAAGGTAATTGCTGCCAGTATGGGATCCTTTACCCGGATGCAAACCTATTATGTTCCATTAGTAGAGTTTTTCCAGAAAGAAACTGGGAAAGCTATATTTGGGACTTTTTTAAATGGGAAATCGGTGCATGGTTTAGACTTCGGCTCTTCGGGTTATATCGTTATTGGAAATGAAGCCAATGGTATCCGGCCCGAGCATGAAGCATTTATTACCGACCGGATTACTATTCCTCGTTTTGGTGAGGCTGAATCCCTTAATGCAGGCATTGCAACGGCTATTGTACTGGATAATTTACGACGGGAAAGGAAAGATTAATAATGAAAGGGCACAATGAGGCTACTGAAAGATCATTTATAGCAATCATCAATCCTATCAAATTTCATAAAGATTAAAGAGACACTGGTAATTCGGTAGCGGCATCATCAGCGATATGGCGAGCATTTTCTTCGCCTAGCCAACGGTCAATCAGATAATGTATGATGTATAGTAACGGGATTGTTAGAATGGAAACAATGAATTTGTAGAGATAATTATTAAGAGCTACCGACAGAGCCTGGCCAGCCGACCAGTTGCTGAAAATATAGAAAGCAACGAAGACGACAACGAAGCTGTCGACCAGTTGTGAAACCAGGGTAGAACCCGTCGCCCGAATCCAGATGTATTTAGGGCCGGTGTGTTTACGGAGATATTGAAAAACGGTAACATCCAGAAACTGAGCTAATAAGAAAGCAGTAATCGAACCAATGATAATGCCCAGGCCCTGGCGGAAAATAACTTTATAGGCGTAGTTAATATCAAAGTTGTTGTTGCCTTTATTCACATCAAGCCAGAATTGAGCGGGAGGTAAGGTAGTAGCAGTATAGATTACGAAGAAGGAATAGGTGATCAATCCGGCGGTTAAGAATGAAAGCCAGCGAACGCCCTTTCGACCAAAGTACTCATTAATCATATCCCCAATGATAAAAACCAATGGCCAGTTTAAAGCTCCCGCAGCCTGATTAAATGACCATTTATCCCCCCAGGGCGTTGGTATGTTAGCTGGGGCCATGCCGAGTACCGCCTCCACTGAAAATATTTTTCCACCGATGATTTCGGCTACTAATGCATTGGCAATGAAAAGGCCGGAAAGTATGAAGAATAAAATCTGCCGTTTGGAGGCAAACAGGGATTGATTATTCATAGGTTAAACGGGAGTAAGGTCTTCCAAAACGATTTATTGGAATATACTAAAAATCAATTAAGAGTTTTGCTGTCGTGAGAATGAACGTTAAAACAGCAAAACTCTTAATACTTTAGTTTAAGGTGTTACTACCGTGGTTAGATCGGCGGTCTTTTTTTCTGAGCCCTGACATAGAAATGTTTCAATTCGGTCAATCGCAATGTTGAGCTGCTCGACAGGCGGTAAGGTAACAATGCGGAAGTGATCGTTATGAAGATAGTTGAAGCCCGTTCCTGGTACTAATAATACCCGCTGATTCACCAGTAATTCATACACAAACTGTTCATCATTCGCGAAATTGAATTTTTTCAAATCCACTTTCGGAAATAAATACATAGCCCCTCTGGGTTTCACACAGGTAATGCCCGGAATTGCCGTGATCCGATCATACGTAAGTTGCATCTGTTTGTACAGGCGTCCGGTCGGAATCACCAGATCGTTAATACTTTGGTAACCACCCAAAGCCGTTTGAATGGCAAACTGAGCCGGAACGTTTCCACAGAGCCGTAAACTAGCCAGCAAATTCAAACCTTCAATATATGATTTTGCCCGGTGTTTAGCTCCACTCAGAATCAACCAGCCACCACGGAAACCCGCTGCCCGGTAATTTTTAGATAAACCGCCAAAAGTCAGGCAAAGTGTATCGGTCGCCAGGGTTGCCATGGGGTGATGTACCGCACCGTCGTAGAGAATTTTGTCGTAAATCTCATCCGAAAAAACCATAAGCTGATGTTCTTCCGCAATGCGTGCAATACGTGCTAACACATCTTTGGAATAAACCGCCCCCGTTGGGTTATTCGGATTGATGAGGACAATAGCTTTGGTCCGGCGGGTAATTTTCTTTTCAATATCCTGAATATCAGGATTCCAGTCTGATTCTTCATCACAGATATAATGCACGGGTTTCCCACCGGCTAAGGCAACGGAGGTAGTCCACAATGGATAGTCCGGTGAAGGAACTAATACCTCGTCGTCGTCATCGAGTAATGCCTGCATGGTTAACAGGATTAACTCACTTACGCCATTACCAATGAACACATCATCAATGCTAACACATTCGATACCAAGACTTTGAGTGTAATGCATGACGGCTTTCCGGGCCGCAAAAAGTCCACGCGAATCAGAATAACCCTGGGCATCCCGAATGTTCACGATCATGTCATGAATAATCTCATCAGGTGTATCAAAGCCAAAAGGTGCCGGATTTCCGATATTGAGTTTGATGATTTTATAGCCCTGTGATTCCAGTTCCAGGGCTTTGTCGTAAACGGGTCCGCGAATTTCATACCGCAGGCTATCCAATCGAGTTGACTTGTAAAAGGCCATAATCTTGTTCCCTATTGCAGGCTGAAGGCATGACAATCAGACCTTCAACAAAACGCAGCAATGTTTCATTGCCTGCAAGTTCGGTTTATTTCTACAAAAATTATAGAGTATTGCTTCGTTTTTTGGAAATGAACGGTGGGCTTCAATCAAAATCGCAAACTTGATATAGTTTATGAACAAAGGTTTAATTTTTGAATAAAACAGGACGGTACCGATCAATTTTAAATGAGTTTACCTGTAATTCCGCAAAAGCCTGGCCCACAGGGTTAGCAAGGAACGCAAAGTTAAACCTGGCTACATCTGAAAGATCAAGAGGGGTTTTTCCACCTGTAAATTCTGAAAAGTAAATTTTCTGAATCTTCATTTTTTTAGATGCAGGAAGAATGACCTGATTATGCACGCCTCCGTGTATACCCGTTTGCCTTAGTTGCAAGACGACTGACTGATTGGACTGATATTGTACTTTAAGGTATCGACTCTTACTCAAATCAACTTTTAAGGCTTCTGCTCCTTCTGGAGTATTCGGGTTAATCGGAAAAGATAATTCCCCATAAACTGCCACATTGAACTTCACCTGTGCCCATACCTTGCCCTTTTCTGTTAGTAAAGCATCTCTGGTATTTACTGGAAAGAGCTGTTCTGTTTTGCCATCATGTCCGGTGAGCCATTGCGTAAATCCGTTAATAGATAAAGGCCTTTGAGCATATCCGAAGGTCAGACAAAACAATACAAAAAACGAAAAAAGCAAGGAACGTAGAGCGATCATAAAAATGAACTGAATTCTGAATTATAACATTAAGTGTTTGCTTTGTACCCGAAATAAGTTCAAAGTAATGGGGGGGAGGTCAAAAGCGTTTTAATGAATCAGATGGAGCCAGGTTCAATGTCTTTTAACCTGTCAGCAGCACCTTTTTAACGATTTCATACTACACATTCTTAACGAGTTATATACCTCTGATCACTTCATGAGCATTCCAAACGAAAAAGTACGCGTGTTAGTAGTAGGTTGTGGGAACATGGGGGCTTCTCATGCCTTGGCTTACCATAATCAGAATGATTTTGAAATTTGTGGGATCGTTTCGACCGGCAAAAGTAAGTATGTATTAAACGAAAAATTAGGCGGAGGTTACGAACTATTTGACGATTATGCCACCGCTTTAGAGCAAACAAAGCCCGATGCCGTTTGCATCTCTACTTACCCGGATACGCATGAAACATATGCCATTATGGCTTTGGAAAATGGAGCTCACGTCTTTATTGAAAAACCCCTAGCTGATACGGTTGAAGG
The DNA here is from genome assembly GCA_047605205.1 of Siphonobacter sp. Taxonomy (GTDB): domain Bacteria; phylum Bacteroidota; class Bacteroidia; order Cytophagales; family Spirosomataceae; genus Siphonobacter. The sequence continues at coordinate 24,978 of JASGGE010000013.1, read as the reverse complement.
GTCTGAAAGAGTAGTGGCTGCTGCCGTGAAAGCTAATAAGAAAGTGGTAGTGGGTTATATTTTGCGGCATCACCCAAGTTGGGAAAAGTTTGTGGAAGTGGCTCAGAATATGGGGAAACCTCTGGTAATGCGGATGAACCTCAATCAGCAAAGCCATGGTTATATGTGGACGGTCCACCGGAATCTGATGAAAAGCCTGAGCCCAATCGTAGATTGTGGGGTGCATTATATTGATGTAATGTGCCAGATGACTCGCTCGAAGCCGGTTCAGGTAAATGCCATTGGTGCCCGATTAACCAATGAAATTCCTGATGATAATTATAACTATGGTCAGCTTCAGATTCGTTTTGAAGATGGCTCAGTGGGCTGGTACGAAGCGGGTTGGGGGCCTATGATGAGTGAAACGGCTTTCTTCGTAAAAGACGTTATTGGGCCAAAAGGATGCGTATCAATTGTAGCCAAAGACGCCGGTGCTGCTGGGAAATCTGATAATGTTGATTCACATACAAAAACCGAATCGCTGCGGGTACACCGCTCAACTCTGAATAAAGAAGACGAATTTGTACAACCCGATGAGTGGATTAACTTAACGGATGAACCCGATCACAACGAGTTATGTGCTCGGGAGCAACGTTACTTTCTGAAAGCTATCCGTGAAAATCTGGATCTGACAAATCACTTGCAGGACGCCGTTAATAGTTTACGAATTGCGTTTGCCTGTGATGAGTCCGTGCGGACGGGGGAGCCTGTTCGATTATAATGCATAATAAAAGGCCGCATTTGCGGCCTTTTATATGGTTTCGGGCGTAGAATTGAAGTCGCCCGTTAAAATGACTGGAGCGTTTTTAGCAATCTCCTGATTTTTTTTCACCATCAATTTTCCCGATTTCTAACGAGCCACCACACCCTGGTGATCAAAGTGAATACTGTAACGTTTGTTAAACTGGCTCGGCGGAACGGTTTTGAGGTTGACAAAGTCAGGGAATGTTATTTGGAAAAATTCTAAATAGATGATTTATTTGAGGGAATTTTATGAATCGAAAATTCTCCTGCTATGAATCATTTGCTCTGCTGTTTTTTGCTGGCCGTTTCGCTCACTACGTTTGGCCAGGAAATCAAAACGGTTTCTTACCTGGATGCTTCTCAAAAACCAACCTATTTTAACCTGCAGTCCGGAAAAAGTCTCACGGAGGAAGAGGCCAAAACCAGTTCCTGGGATATTGCTCTCCAGAAAACCACGATTTCGGTGAATAGTGGCACGAGTGGTTCTGGGCACGTGCAGGCTCAGGTAATTGCTACAGCGTTCGATCAGCTTACAAAAGCCCCAATAGACGGTTATAAATCTGACTCTGACCAGAGTAAAGCCATTCCGACAGGTAGTGGAAATGGCTGGTATAAGTATAATTCAGAAGATCACTCGATTACACCTTTGCCCGGAAAAGTTATCCTGATCAAATCTGAGTCGGGAGCTGTTTATAAGCTTGATATTCAGGATTATTACAGCAAAGATGGGAGTGCGTCGGGTGTGTATAGCTTCCGGTATGCCCTGTTGAATTAAGTAGTTAGAGTCAGAGGTCGGTAATCAGGTTTGTTGGTCGAAAAATCCTCCATCTGCTTACTATTTCCACAAGTACGTAGTTTACATTTTTGTTGTAACTCTTCTGTTTATGCCGGCCTGTTCGCATTTCATGCCAGTGTTCAGAACATTGTTTTCAATACCGTCGATGTCCGTGTGTATTTTTGTGGCATTATGGAGAAAGATACGTATCTGACCATCCAATTGGTGGCAGAAGGGATATTTAAAGACAAAGGCAGTAAGTTTATTGGATATGCTTATCCTTTTCAGAATGAAGAAGAGCTTAAGCCCATCATCAGTGAATTAAAGGCTTTGCATCCTAAGGCCCGGCATCATTGCTGGGCGTATCGCTTAACACCAGACCGTAGTGTATTTCGGGTTAATGACGATGGCGAGCCATCAGGTTCAGCCGGTAGGCCGATCTTAAATACCCTGCTTTCGAATGAAGTGACGAATATTCTCGTGGTAGTTGTTCGGTATTTTGGCGGGACCTTATTAGGTGTGCCTGGTTTGATTAATGCTTATAAAATGGCAACGCAGGAAGCTTTAAAAGAAGCTATTGTTGTTGAGAAATTAGTTCAGGAGGTATACGAGCTACAGTTTGAATACGTACAGATGAATGAGGTAATGAAAGTTATGAAAGATGAAAATAGTACCATTCTCAGTCAGGTTTTTGATAACCATTGTACGCTGGAATTTTCGGTACGGAGCTCTCTGAAAGATCAGTTTCTCGGAAGGCTGGAAAAAATAGATGGAGTATCTGTAGAGTATAAAAGAACGGTATGATGGAGATAAGAAGAGACGCGATTCATCGCGTCTCTATAAAAAATAAGGACTCAATGGAGAAACTCGAAAAGCTCCTCCATTGAGTCCTTTTCATATCAGGAAGCTTTCGCCAATTCTTTCTTTTTCATAAAATCCCTGCTATTCAGTTTCTTCTTCGGAAGTTGAATAACATTCAGGAAATCCAGCACCTTCATAATCTGATAAGACGGATCAATTTCAAACCACTTAAAGGCGAAGTTAGGGCGGTTGCCATAGGTATGGTGGTTATTATGGAAACCTTCGCCCATCATCAGAAAGTCTACGGGCATCAGGTTCTTCGAAGTATCATTTACCTTGAAGGTTGTATAACCAATTTTATGAGCAAACCAGTTGATAATCGCTCCGTGAATAGGGGACATCAGGAAGTGAACGGGTAACAGTAAGAACCAAGCCCAGGAAGGAGCAAAATAGATATAGAATAAGGTATAAAGTGTCCCCCAGGTTAAGCGAACATACCGACTCGAAGCAAAATCATCGAATGATCGCCAGTCTGGAACATTAACCGTAAACTTAGGGTCAACCTTTAGCGTACGGTTACGAATGCCATTATAAAATGTGTAAGTCTTCCACATCATATCAAAAATGCCTTTGCTGTATATGGGCGAATGGGGGTCGTCTTCTGTATCTGCATAGGCGTGGTGCATGCGGTGCATGACACCATACGCATATGCACTCAGGTAGTTTGAACCCTGAAAAATGAAGGTCAGAATGAAAAAGGTTTTCTCCCAACCTTTTGACATCGTAAAGGCCTGATGAGAGGCATATCGGTGCAGGAAGACTGTCTGGAAAAATAAGGCTCCATACCAGTGCACCACAAAGAAGATGAGGATCGCGGTCATATCGTTTTTTTGTCAAATATGTCATATTGCTGAGCTACGAACCGAGCAAATCCCGACGACCGGTTGTTAGAAACGGATGACCTGCCAAACTTTTTTACTGAGTTGTAGGTGCAAAAAATGAGTTAGATTACGAATTAAGCCAATCTTTGAAGGCTTGTACCCGCTCACGACTTACAAATACTTCTTCATCTTCGGGTGGAGTAAGCTCCAGCTTCAATCGGCCATTTAAGTGAGGGTGAATTTTTCGAATGCTGTCAATTGAAACCAGGCGATTACGACTGATTCGGTTAAACATTCGGGGGTTTACCTGCTCAGTCAGCTCTTCCAGGGTTGGGTCGATAATGTACTTTTGATTGTCGTGTGTTACCAGAAAGGTTAGCTTCTGGTCACTTTTAAAATAGGCTACTTCAGTGGTTTTTACGATCACCAGGCTATTTCCCTTTTTAACCAAAAACCGTTCTTTGAGTTCATCTTTGGGCTTGGGTAGACTGATCCGAAGCCCTTTTTTCAAAAGTCGATAAGCCTGATTTTCGTACTTTTTCAAGGCCGACCGCAGCTCGTCTGGGTCAATGGGTTTCAGTAAATAATCAATACTGTTTTGCTTGAAGGCCTGTAAGGCATACTGATCAAAAGCCGTCGTGTAAATGATGGGAGCCTCAATGTCAAGGCTATTGAATAACTCGAAACTTTCAGTATCCTCCAGCTGAATATCTGAAAAGATCAGATCAGGTTCAGGATTGCTTTTAAACCAAGCGATTCCTTTTTCAACGGAAGGAATAATCGCCAGAATTTCAATCTTTGGATCAATCTGATGAAGCAGAAAACTCAGCTTTTCAGCTGAAAAGTATTCGTCTTCAATGATGACTATTTTCATATACTTTCTGAAATCAGAGGTAGTCCTACCCGAAACATCTTTGGATTATGGTCAATCAGAATAGATTTCCCCGTTACGTACTTATAGCGGGTTTCCAGATTCTTCAGGCCAATACCCGGTGATTTTTCTTTTACTTCCTTTTTATGAAGATTATTTTCTACCCATATAACCTGGTTTTCTACATAAATTCGTAGAAACAAAGGTTGTTCATCCGAGATATAATTGTGTTTAACGGCATTCTCGACCAATAACTGTATTGACAAGGGAAGAACAAACGTAGGCGTATCTTTTACCTGCACCTGAAGCACAATTTTGTTATAAAAACGTACATTCAACAAGAAACAGTAAGCTTGCACAACCGAAAGCTCTTTGGAGAGAAGAACCTGTTTTTCTTCCGTATGGTCAAGCACATAGCGGTATACCTGAGCCAATTTTGCAATGTACTTATCGGCCAGAACAGGATCTTTGTAGACTACGCCACTTAATACACTCAGGCTGTTAAAGAGAAAATGCGGATCAAGCTGTTTTTTGAGTCCTTCTACTTTTGCCACCAGGTTTTCCTGACGGAGTTTCTCCTGCTCGAGTAAAGACTGCTTCCATTTATTGAATAGAAAAGCACTTTCATTGAAGGCGATAAATAATAGGGCAAGTAAAAAGGAAACAAAGATATTCTGAAGGACAACACCGGCTGTTATATTGACTGAAGATACCAGTTGGCCATAAGAGAAAATGCCAATAAGTAGCATCAGGGAAGAAAATACAAATATTCCGGCAATTTCATAGGCCAGGTGTTTCCCGATGCTTTCTTCCCAGGGGAAAAAATAAAGTGTAAGAGCCTGTATAAATTTACTCCCTTCCCAGATAACATAGGTGGTAAGTGTAGCGACAAGAACGCAAAGCAGGTGGGCATTAGAGCCTAACTCCATCGGAATGAAGAAAGTAGGTACAACAATGCCAAAAGAAAGAGCTCCCAGAAGAGCAGTCCATCTAACCTGAAATGCGTATATGAAAGGTACTGGCACTGGCTATGTTTGATGAGTTAATACACAATAGTATCAATTTTATGAATACGATTTTTTGTAAAAGGATTGATTGTTGGCTGGGAAAAGTGAGATAGATCCTTACTGATAGCAGAAAATGTCAGGACGTTATGTCCCTCGAATTAGGGATTTACGGGCTTTTACAGATTAAGGATATTTACGATCACTATTGATCAGTAAATCTTCAAACAATCTGTCTAAAGCTTATGAAAAATCTAAAACCTGTTTGCGTGTTGTTTGCGTTAGTGGTTCTGTTTACCAATTGTTCAAAGAAAGAGCCGGTTATGAATAACTGTGAAAATGAAGGTAAGAAAGTAACTGATGCCGCAAATGTTTATGTGAATAACCCTACGGTAGCGAATTGTGAAGCGTACAAGAAAGCCGTGATTGATGCCCTCAATGCCTGTCCTGATTACTATACGGGGGTTTCCAAACAAACGCTGGAAGATTTTAAGAATACTCCTTGTAACTGAAAGATTCGTAGATAAAAACCTTGACAAAGCTTAGTTGAATACTCCAGGCTTTGTCAAAGTTCGGTTTATTAATGGCTTATTTTAATCCGTATAACTGATTAAATAAAAGCTTAAAGGTACCGTGAGTCTGGGCACGGAAGGTAATCTCCGGGCCGAATGCATAAAGCTTGCCGGAACCAATTTTTGCCTCAAATGCAGCCACTCCTTCATTCAGATATGCCTGCCCCCAGGCCCATCCACTGCGTAAAGGCTGGCTGGTCGAAAACCAGGCCAATGGCGTGATGCTGCCTTTTGCAACGGCTTCAGGAGCTAGGTTGAAAACCGGGCTTCCATCAAAATAGACGTCTGTTTTTGTTGACATTCCCCAGGTTGCTTGTCTGGTAGAATCGAGTGTTACCTGTAAAACACTACCGGGGATATAAAATTTTTCGCCTGGCAAGGGGCGTTCCTGCCCCAAAGGAGTCATTTCTACCAATGCATTTTTGACGGGTAACCCCAAATGATAAGCCAGGTTGGTACTTGTGCCAATGGTCACGACCGTACCTCCTGCTTCCATAAAGTTTTTGAGTTGGGGGATGGATTTATCAGGTGTTATGCGGCCTAACCAGGAATGAAATTCAGCCGGAATTTCTTCCGGTTTAGGATCCTTTCGGGTAGCATAAGCAGTAGCTTCCTGACGGAGTGCGGGAATCGCCTGAGTAACGAAAATGATTACATCATATTTTTTTCGCAAGTTACCTGCGTCAATCTCCTGAGGGTAAATCACTGTCATAGGAAAATGATATTGCTCCATTAGCCAACGTACCCACCCAGAGGGCATTGAGCCACCATAGGTATCCCACACGGCAATTCTTAACGGAGCAACTTTAGTAAGGGTAGTGGCAGGACGTTTGGAGAGCCCCGTGATCGTTAACCCTAATTTTGGGGCAGATTGATCCAATAAGGTTTTAGCTTTGGCAGATATTGGTACAAAAAATGATCCTGCCTCTACAGCTTGGTCTGCTCCTTTGGGTAAGCGGTATACTTCCAGGCCAGAAGCTAGTAAATCGTTTATTGCAATAAAGGAATTGTTAGACTTGGCGGTTAAGACATATCCAGCAATAGGTGTTCCTTTAATCAGGCCTTTGGGCGACTGAAGTTCTCCGTAGGGTAATTTCTTAAAAGGCCCTTCGAAGCCATCCAGTATACGATCAAAGCTAACATTCATAATATACGCCAATGTCCATCCAGCGGCATCATAAGGCTTTAATGGCGGTCCGCCCGGATACTGAAAATCATTCGGGTAGTCCTGAGCTTCGAACATATCCAGAATATGCGGGCGAAAAGCCTGGTCTGTTTTGATTATATACGAACCTGCTGGATAATTCTTGCCATTTACGATAAAGTCAGCCGTAGCTTGCTGAACCTGAATACCATTTCGAATCAGAGCATTGACGAACTTAACGGCCGTCGATAAATCAGGCTGATCCGCTGGGATAATGTAGCCACGAGGATCACGTAAAATGGGCGACTTAACCAGTGTATCATAATACGTAAGAGGAATCTCAGAAACGCGGCCTCCCTGCCCATTTTTTTGCTGATCAGCCAGATACGTCGGGGTAATACTATTAATCCGTTTGGGATATAACGTCCATGAATCCTGACAGCCTCGTTCGATGGCGTTTTTCCCCATTCGGTAAATCCCATACAAGAGTTCATCGTGCTGACGAGCCGCATAATTCAAAACGGCATAATTAAGTGAAAGTGAGTAATCTATGGACTGTTTGAAATGCCAGGCTTGTGGAGTGACCGGATTAGGAGTATTGACCGTTGGAATCAGACGATCAGGAACTAACGGAATAACCTCAGGAGTAGGATTTCCTATGATTTCGGTTAGTAAGCCAATCATATTATGAAAAAGCGTCGTAGAGCGTAATCCGCCATTAAACCAGTTCGAATAAGGGGTGCCCGTAAGACGCGTGTAACCAGGTTTGCCTTCCATGTTAAGGCGATTGATCATGGCTGATCCCAGGGCGTCCATACCTGTTACGGTGAGAGGATCAAATACATAATTAAATGGATCACGAAGGGGAGGGCCCGCCAGAACCGATCCTACAGGGCCACGCTGGTGGTGATTATACAAAATCTGAGGAATCCATTCAAGAAACAGTTGCCGCCCGATATTCTGCGTTTCTTTTACATTTTGAATAAAAAAATCACGATTGTTATCGTGACCGATATACTTTTCGTATAAACGGGGTAGAAAATCCTGAGTACGTTTTTCTGGCACAGGTTCCCGCATGTACCAGTTACCTACCAATTCGTGTCCGTCTGGATTGGCATGAGTTAGCAACACGACCACATTGTCCAGAATTTGCTTCGTTTCCGGATCATTTCGGTTTACTAATTGCCAGGCGGTTTCAATTAATTGCATGGTGCCAACGGTTTCGGTAGAATGCAATGCTCCATCAATCCAGACGACAGCTTTGCCCTCGTTGGCCAGGGCACGTGCCTGTTCGTTTGTTAGCCCTTCTGCCCGGGCGAGTTTTTGTGAAATTTCCTTATAATGATCAAGTTTTTTAATATTTTCTGGTGAAGAAACAATCAGCATATATTGATGCCGACCTTCTTCAGTCATTCCAATATCGACCAGTTTCGTTCGACTGGATTGAGCGAGTTTCTTAAAATACGCTTCCGTTTGCGTATAGTTGCTCAGCTGGTAATCGTCACCAATGTTAAAACCAAAATGTTCTTTGGGGGAAGGGATTGTCTGGGCAAAGGCCGTACTCAGCCCGATCATCATAGCAATGAGGGAGGCGGTTTTCCGCATGGTTAAGGAAAAGTTTGAGTTTGTTGTTTCGTCCGTGAAGTAATTGGCTAGGAACCAGCCATGAAGATAAGGGTTATTTTTATGATACGGATAGAGGGAAGAATTAATTTCAATTGAAGTGAGTAAGAAAGAAAACCTGAAACAGCTAAAAAGTATTTTCGAAAGATGCAGGCAGATTTGTAGGTAGACTAAAACCAATAAGGCACTTAACTGATTAGTTAAGTGCCTTATTATCAAGTGATCCCAGCAGGACTCGAACCTGCAACCTACTGCTTAGAAGGCAGTTGCTCTATCCGGTTGAGCTATAGGACCAGACTCAGCCGGTTTCAGCGAGGTTCGCAGATAAACTGAGAACTGAAATGTTTGTCGGGGTGGCCAGATTCGAACTGACGGCCTTCTGCTCCCAAAGCAGACGCGATACCGGGCTACGCTACACCCCGAGGACGAATATGCTGCGGAGAGGGCGGGATTCGAACCCGCGGTACGCTTTAGACGTACGACAGTTTAGCAAACTGCTCCTTTCGGCCACTCAGGCACCTCTCCTTCGTGATTCGGTCTGCAAATATAGGATTTTAAAAGAGCCTTACACAAGTTTTTTTCGAAAAAAATCCCTTTTTTGCAGTTTTTACTGCTGAGGAGAATATGATTTTTAACCGGGAATTGGGGCAAACTGAGCTGATTTTCATTATCTTATTCGGCCTGATTTACGTAGGATATTTAGGTCGCACAATATGGTATGCGTATCAGTTAAAAACTTCTGCTCGCTCCGCTGCTTTGAAGTTTTTCCTCCGTTTTGCTGCTATGGGGGCCTTAGTAATTGCATTGTTGGAGCCTTCTTTTGGGGATCCTGAACGGAATGTACAGGCGGTAGGTCGTGATATTTTTATGGTGGTGGATGTTTCCCATTCGATGGACGCCACCGATATTCAGCCTTCACGCCTGCAGCGGGTAAAATTTGAGTTGTCTCGGTTGGTAACTAGTTTTCCAAATGACCGCTTTGGCTTAATTGTTTTTTCGTCCGGAGCGTATCTGCAGTGCCCTCTTACCTTTGATCGAAACGCCCTGAGTATTTTCATTGAAGCATTAAGTACGAAATTACTGACCGATCAGGGTTCGGCTTTACAACCCGCTTTACAAATGGCACTGGAAAAGCAGTCTGGCGATGATGCTCGTTTAGAGGCCTCTAAAATTGTGATTCTATTTAGTGATGGTGAAAATTTTGCAAGTCTGGATACTAGAACCCAACGAAGTATCCGCCGGCAGGGAATTCATTTTTATGCCGTTGGGGTAGGTACCCAGAAAGGCAGCCGTATACCTGATGAAAATGGATATTTGAAAAATGAAGAGGGTGAAGATGTTATAACGAGCCTTCAAACAGAAAATCTGGATAAGCTCGCTCTGAATACTGGGGGACAATATTTTGAAATTACGGCTGTTAAAAATGATATGGCCCGGTTAAGTCAGTCTATTCAAACCATCACGAGCCGACTAATTGACCAACGCTCTGTTTCGATTACTGCCAATAAGTACCATTATTTTCTATTACTAGCTTTAGTTTTGTTAAGCCTGGATGTTTTAATTACTGTCCGCACGATTCGCCTCTAGCTAAGGCCGAAAAACGTTAATCTGTTGATACTGTATGAATATCTTCTGGATCAAAATAGCTATCTGGATTACATCACTGGCTTCACCTGCTCAAATCATACAGCGGAATCAGGCAAAAGTTATTGCTGATAAGGCCTATCAAGAGCATCGTTATACAGAGGCTATTACGTACTATACTTTTTTGGAACAGACGCAGCTAATGCCTGAACCTGAGGTGATTTTAAATTTGGCTCATTCGGCTTTTGCCAATAAGGATACCGCCCTGGCCAAAAAGCAATATGCCCGTTTAACTCGGGTGCCCAATAAGTATATCGCTTCGACGGCTCTTAATCAATTGGGTATTTTGTCGTGTATGTCAGGTGACTCAAGTCGGGCGGAACAACAGTTTCTACTGGCATTAGAATCAAACCCGGATAATGACCGGGCCCGCTATAATTATGAGTGGTTGTTGCAACAGCGGCCACCCCACCGAACACCACCACCGCCGGCTAAATCGCCGAACACTCCGTCAGCATCTGCTACGGCAGAGGTACAGGCGTCTACTCGTCGTGAACAGGTATTGAAATCACTCAAACAATATAACCTGACCGAAGAACAAGCTTTACGTTTGCTGGAAGCTTCTCGTAATCAGGAAATCCAGTATTTACAGCAGCATCCGCGTAAAGCAGAAAATGCCATCGAAACCCGTGAGAAGTATTAATCCGTAAGCCGAACTTTCCGGGAGAGTTGGCATTTGGACGAAGGCTGGTTAATTTTGCCGCACGTAACTGTAAAAGGCCCTATGCCTATCTCTCGTACTGACTTTCAATTTCCCGGGCAAACCGGAGTATATCACGGCAAGGTTCGTGATGTATATTTTTTTGACGATACTCTACTGGCCATTGCCTCTGATCGAATCTCGGCGTTTGATGTGATTTTACCACGCCCGATTCCTAACAAAGGGCAGGTATTGAACCAAATTGCTGCTCATTTTCTACAGGCAACTTCCGATCTGGTTCCTAACTGGCTCCTGGAAGTACCTGACCCAAATGCAAGTTTTGGCTGGAAATGCGAAGCTTACCCGGTAGAGATGGTTGTGCGTGGTTATCTGGCGGGGCATGCCTGGCGTACATATCGCTCAGGGTTACGGGTATTATGTGGGGTAACATTACCCGAAGGGCTGAAAGAAAATGATCGCTTGCCACAACCCATTATTACGCCAACGACTAAGGCCCATGAAGGGCATGACGAGGACATTTCTCGTGAAGAGATTATTACCCGGAAGATTGTAGCTGAAGAAGAATACCAGCAGTTAGAAAAATATGCTCTGGCTCTGTTTGAGCGTGGAACGCAAATGGCCGCTGAACAAGGACTAATTCTGGTAGATACCAAATATGAATTTGGGAAATTAGGCAATCAGGTTTACCTTATTGACGAAATCCATACGCCTGATTCAAGCCGTTATTTTTATTCAGATGGCTATGCTGACCGGCAGGCCGCCAATGAACCCCAGCGGCAGCTTTCAAAAGAATTCGTGCGTGAATGGCTGATTGCTAATGGCTTTCAGGGCAAAGAGGGGCAAAAAGTGCCTGAAATGTCAGATGAATGGGTCAATGAAATTTCAAAACGCTATATTGAATTATTCGAAAAGGTTACCGGTAAAACGTTTCCCTATGTATCAGAAACGGTAGATCCGTTAACTCGTATTGAAAAGAACATTACGCATTTATTAACTTTGCGTCAGATCAATAAGTAATTCAGATTTATGAGCAAATAGTTTCTGTCTTCAGAAACAACTAAACATCTTTTTATTTACGCAATGGAGTATCAGGTTGATAAACAACAACAATACGTACTGATCGATTTAGCTGAAAAAACCATTAACCCAGACGTAGCACTGGGGCTCTCTAAATTAGTTACTTCGCTTTGGAAAGAAGGTTATACCAATGTGGTTATTGATCTCGATCAGGTGCAGAACATTGAACAGGAAGGTTTTTCAGTGCTTCGTAAGGCGAATGATCTCTGCTTACGTGATGGCGGCCTCTTTGTTTTGGTAAGTAAGGATGAAGATCTGATCGAAGAACTAGATAGTGCCAAGATTCGTGATCTGACAATTTTGCCCACTGTTGAAGAAGCCGTTGACGCTGTCTTTATGAATGAACTGGAAGGAGAATTTCGGGAAGAAGAAGACGATGAATTCGATTACGGTGGCAATGCCGATGAAGAGGGCGGTAGCAGCAGTAGCGAAGAAGAATATTAATGAAGGTAGTGGTTTGAGTTACGTGTTTGGAGCCGGACCAGGAAGTATACTGACTGATCAACATTAACTCTAAACATAATCACATAAAAAAAGGCTAGTCCAAATTATGGACTGGCCTTTTTTTCGGGCACATTTCTTTATCAGAAATAATCAAAAAGAAGCACATTGTTATTTCAGGTAAGCATTCTGGGCACTGGTTCAGCAACCCCAACTTTAATGCGTAATCCAACAGCACAGTGGGTTACGCATGGAGATGAACATTTTCTGTTAGATTGTGGGGAAGGAACGCAATTGCAGCTACTCCGGTATAAATTACGGGTTAGCCGGATGAAGCATATTTTTATATCCCACCTTCACGGAGATCATTATTTTGGTTTGTTTGGCTTACTTACCAGTATGAACCTGGCCCAGCGTCATGAGCCGCTGAGGATTTATGGCCCTCACGGACTTGACGAAATCATCACCACGCATTTTAAATACTCTGATACCTATCTGAATTATCCATTAGAATTTTACCGGACCAACCCGAATCAGCAAGAGTATATTTTTGAAAATGAGCATCTCACGATCGAAAGTTTCCCGCTGAAACATCGGGTTGCCTGCACGGGATTTCTGTTTCGCGAGAAACCCAAAAAACGAAATCTGATTCGTGGCCTGGTGCCGAAAGAAGCCCAACCCGAAGAGTTAACCCGGCTTAAAAATGGTCAGGATGTTTACGATACTACTGGAAAGTTGAAGTATAGCTTTATGACTTTGACAACCCCGCCGCCCAAACTCCGGAGCTATGCGTTTTGTTCAGATACGCTATACTTGCCTCATCTGGCCGAAATTGTTAAAAAGGTTGATCTGCTCTATCACGAAGCTACGTTTGCTAATGATTTGAAAGAAAGAGCGTTAAAAACAAACCATTCTACGGCTGGTCAGGCGGCACAGGTAGCCAAAGATGCTCAGGCAGGGCAATTATTGCTGGGACATTTTTCCTCAAGGTACCGTGAAGTAGATCAGATTTTGGTAGAAGCAAAGGCTGTTTTCCCTGCTTCTATCCTTGCAGAAGAAGGAAAAACCTATGAAGTAGGCGGTAGCCACTAAGCAAGGATCATCAGATTTTTTAGTCTTGTAAATCGCTGAGGTATTTTGGGGCTTTAATCCGTTTGATCGGGAAATTATCAGGAACAAACCGATAAAGTCGGGAAGAAAGATCAGATACGTTTAAAGTGAAACGGTCAGCTAAAAAGCTATCCTGAAAAGGTACTGTGCTTAAAGCGGTACCTTTTTTTATGTAAAATCCGCTGAAAATGCATTAAGTAGCCTGTTTACAAACTATTTAACTGGATTTTCAATTTTTTTTACACTGAGAAATAAATTTTTTCATAAAAAATCATCTTAAAACGCAATAAAACATCAAAATGCCGATTTTCTCATTTTCAATGACTAACAGCTCAAAAACGAAACCTGTAAATCTGATTTTCTTAAATTTTAAGGTCAATATAGTTAAATTGAAAACCTGTAAAGTGGATTATTAAATTTTTAATAAAATACCCTTTTTGTTAATAATGTGACAATATTTATTGAAAATTTAACTATTTCTGTACATTTATTGAAAAGCCAAATTTTATATGGCTAATAGGATTTTTTACCAATTATTTTTTGTAGTATCTTAGCAGGGCAGTTGTAAATCTGTGGTACTCTTGTTAATCTTAATAGATTTTATTCTGCATCATTTTTCGATTGCACTACCGATTTTTTGAATTTTTACCGAGCAAACCGTTAGGGATATGTCAAACCAGCCTAACCAGCAATCATTGGGCCTCTATCGCCCCGAATTTGAACACGACGCATGTGGGATTGGCTTCATTGCTAATATGAAAGGGCGTAAGTCTCATCGCACCGTGCGTGATGCCATTCAGATTCTTGAACGAATGGATCACCGTGGAGCATGCGGTTGTGATCCTAATTCTGGCGACGGGGCCGGAATTCTTCTCCAGATCCCACATGAATTCTTTTTAAAGGTTTGTGCGAAAGAAGGGATTAGTTTACCTGCTGCCCGAGATTACGGGGTGGGGATGACGTTCTTTCCAAAGGACGCCGCGGTGCGTCAGGAGTGCAAGGAAGTAATTCATCGGCAGGCTCTTGAGCTTGGCCTGGAAATTCTGGGCTACCGGGTGGTTCCGGTAAATAATGCAGACATCCAGGGTGCTGATTCTGGAAATTCAGAGCCCCAGATGGAACAGCTTTTCATTCGTCGTCCTGCTCATTTAATCGGTGAACTGGATTTCGAGCGGAAGTTATACGTGTTCCGTCAGCTGGTAACGCGTGTTGTAAACGAAGCTGTGAGAGGGGTAAACGAGAAATTCTATTTCTCATCGCTTTCCAGTCGTACGATTATTTATAAGGGTATGCTCACGACGATGCAAACCCTACCTTACTTCCTTGATTTACAGAATGAGTCGGTTACTTCAGCATTTGCTATTGTCCACAGCCGATTCTCTACCAATACCTTCCCTGAGTGGAAACTGGCTCAGCCTTTTCGTTTTATTGCTCACAATGGTGAGATCAATACAGTTAAAGGAAATGTAAGCTGGTTTAAAGCTACTTCGGCTTTGTTTAAGTCCGATGTTTTCTCGGATGAAGAATTAAAAATCATTCGTGAAGCCCTTTGCCCCGCGGGGCAGTCCGATTCAGCGAACCTGGATAATGCCATTGAGTTACTTTATCTGGCCGGCCGTTCGTTACCACACGTAATGATGATGCTGATTCCTGAAGCTTGGGATGATAACGCCGAAATGGATCCACAGCGTAAGGCATTCTACGAATATCACGCAGCTTTGATGGAGCCCTGGGATGGCCCTGCCTCGATTTCGTTTACAGATGGCAAAATCATTGGAGCTACCTTAGACCGTAACGGCCTGCGTCCCAGTCGCTTCTGGGTCTTGGATGATGACACCGTTATCCTTTCTTCTGAAGCAGGGGTATTAGACATTGACCAGTCAAAAGTAGTTTCAAAAGGTCGTCTTCAGCCCGGACGTATGTTTGTGGTAGATATGGAACAGGGGCGAATCATTCCTGACGAAGAACTCAAAGCAGAAATATGTGCCGCTCAGCCTTACCAGAAATGGTTGAATAAGTACAAAATCACGCTGAAAGATCTCCCTGAGCCTAAAACGGAGTGGAATACTCCCTATGATAAAGATCTGATTACCAAACAACAAGTGTTTGGTATGACCTCAGAAGATATTCGGGTGATTCTGACTCAGATGGTTGAAACGGGTAAGGAAGCACTTGGCTCGATGGGTATTGATACGCCATTAGCGATTCTTTCGGATCAGAGCCAGCATTTGAGCCACTATTTCAAACAATTATTTGCTCAGGTAACGAACCCACCCATTGACCCTATTCGTGAGCGTACCATTATGTCGCTGATGAGTTATGTAGGGGGTTATGGAAACATTCTGAGTGAATCTCCGGATCATTGTAAAGTACTTGAATTGCGTCAGCCGGTTCTGAATAACACCGAACTGGAAAAAATTCGTAATGTCGATACCCGTCATTTTACTAACAAAACCGTTTACGTGACCTTTCGGGCGAGAGGTGGTATGGGTGCTCTGAAAAAAGCCCTGAAACGGGTTTGCGAAGACGTGGAGTATGCAGTAAATGATGATTATCAAATTGTTACCTTATCTGATCGTGGAGTGGATTCTAACCATGCACCGATTCCATCGTTGCTAGCTACGTCTGCAGTGCACCAATACCTGATTCATAAAGGCTTGCGGGCTAAGGTTGGTCTGATTGTAGAGGCCGGAGACGTTTGGGAAACACACCACTTTGCTACACTCATTGGCTTCGGTGCTGCCGCTGTAAACCCTTATATGGCTTTTGAAACCATAGCGAACATGCGGGAAAAAAACCTCGTAGCTGTACCCTATGATTTCGATAAGCTATGTGCCAACTATATTAAGGCCGTTAACGGAGAGTTGCTCAAGATTTTCTCTAAAATGGGTATCTCAACGCTTCAGAGTTATCAGGGAGCCCAGATTTTTGAAGCTCTGGGAATCTCGAAAGAGGTAGTTGATGAATACTTCACCGGAACCGTAACCCGAATTGGTGGTCTGAATATTGAAGGTATTCAGAAAGAGGTACTGATCCGTCATACACAGGCATTCCCTGAAATACATGTAGGGCACCCTCGTCTGGAAGTGGGAGGGGTATACCAGTGGAAACAACGTGGCGAATTTCACTTGTTTAATCCAGAAACAGTTCACGCCCTTCAGCAGTCGACCAAAAAGAATGATTTTGAATTATTCAAAAAATATACAAAAGCCATTGATGATCAAACCCAAAAAACGGCAACGTTGCGTGGCCTGCTGGATTTGAAATTATTACCCCAGACGGAATGGCTGAAAGATGAGGAAGTAGAGTCAATTCAAAACATCATGACCCGTTTCGCAACGGGAGCCATGTCTTTCGGATCCATTTCATGGGAAGCCCACTCAACCCTGGCTATTGCCATGAACCGCATTGGTGGCAAGTCGAACACAGGTGAGGGTGGTGAAGACCCCAAACGCTTTTATACTGTATTTCCGAATGGTGATACAATGAACTCAGCCATTAAGCAGGTAGCTTCCGGGCGTTTCGGCGTAACGATGGAATACCTGACGAACGCTCAGGAAATACAGATTAAAATGGCTCAAGGAGCTAAACCTGGTGAAGGTGGGCAGCTACCTGGTCATAAGGTAGATGCCTGGATTGGCAAAACCCGTCACTCAACGCCTGGCGTTGGCCTGATTTCGCCACCTCCTCACCACGATATTTATTCGATCGAAGATTTGGCTCAATTAATCTTCGATTTAAAAAATGCAAACCGTCAGGCCCGTATTTCTGTAAAACTAGTGTCAGAGGCGGGCGTTGGCACGGTGGCCACGGGTGTGGCGAAAGCCCATGCTGATCATATTCTGATTGCCGGTCATGATGGCGGAACCGGAGCATCTCCTATTTCATCTATCCGTCATGCTGGTCTACCCTGGGAACTTGGTCTGGCTGAGACGCACCAGACCCTGGTTCGCAACCGTCTTCGTGGTCGGGTAACCATCCAAACGGATGGCCAGTTAAAAACAGGTCGTGATATTGTAATTGCCGCTCTGTTAGGTGCTGAAGAATTTGGTGTAGCGACGGCTGCTCTGGTAACCATGGGCTGTATCATGATGCGGAAGTGTCACCTGAACACCTGTCCGGTTGGGGTAGCAACTCAGAATCCTGAATTACGTGCCTTGTTTACCGGGAATGCCGATCATGTGGTGAACTTGTTCCAATTCCTGGCCTCTGAAGTTCGTGAATACATGCGTAAACTTGGGTTCCGTACCGTCAACGAAATGGTTGGTCATGTAGAACGTCTGAAAATGCGGGAAGGTATTCAGAGCTGGAAATCAAAGTCAGTAAATCTACAGGCGATCCTGTATCGTGATCCAATGTATGATACTGAACCAATGGTTAAAATAGAAGAGCAGGATCATGGCCTTGATGTTCAGTTAGACTGGGCAATGATCGACAAGGCTAAACCCGCTCTGGAGAATCAGGAAAAGGTTACGGCTGAATTTGATATCATTAACGTAAATCGGACGGTGGGCACTATGCTCTCTAACGAGATTACGAAAGTATACCAGGCGAAAGGATTACCTGCTGGAACGGTTCACTTTAAATTCCGGGGTACCGCCGGACAAAGCTTTGGAGCGTTCAGTACCAATGGTATGCGGTTAGAGTTAGAAGGTGACGCCAATGATTATGTAGGAAAAGGTTTGTGCGGTGCTGAACTGGTAATCTACCCTGATCGTAACGTGAAGCCAACCTTTGTGCCTTCGCAAAACAGTATCGTTGGAAACGTTTGTTTCTATGGAGCAACCTCCGGTGAAGCTTATATCCGGGGAATGGCTGGTGAACGTTTTGCGGTTCGTAACTCAGGGGCTAAGGTAGTAGTAGAAGGAATCGGAGATCACGGCTGCGAATACATGACTGGTGGGGTTGTGGTTATCTTGGGTAATACAGGTAGGAATTTTGGTGCTGGTATGAGTGGCGGGGTTGCTTATGTCTGGGATAAAAGTGGTGACTTTGCCAATAAAGTAAATGGTGAAATGATTGCCCTGGAACCATTAGCCAGCGAAGATCACAGCATTGTTCGGATGTTCGTGGAAAAACACCTGAGTTATACCCATTCAAAAGTAGCCGAGACCGTACTTGATAGCTGGGATTCAATTGCAGATCAGTTTATTAAAGTAATGCCGACTGATTTCAAAAAGGCTCTGGCTAGTAAAGGTATTGCCCTTAGCGACCAGATTGCCAATAAGGAAATCGTATATGGCGACTTTGTAGCCGATGTGCTAATGAAATAATTCAATTGCGGAGAAGTCCTGGACTTCTCCGTATAACTCCCAATCCTAACTGATTGTCTTACCGCTGTTTCAGCAGTAAATACCAATATAACAATGGGCAAACCAACTGGTTTTCTGGAATTTACGCGAGAATTGCCGAGCAAACGTCCGGTAAACGAACGTAAACTTGATTATAAAGAAATTGATATCGACCTGTCTTTTGATCAGGTACAATCTCATAATGCAGCCCGTTGTATGGACTGCGGAATTCCCTTCTGTCATAACGGTTGTCCGCTCGGAAACATCATCCCTGAGTTTAATGATGCTGTTTATGAAGGCAACTGGGAAATGGCTTACGAAATTCTGAGCTCGACGAATAATTTCCCTGAATTTACGGGCCGTATCTGTCCTGCCCCCTGCGAGGCTTCCTGCGTGTTGGGTATTAATAAGCCCCCCGTTACGATTGAATACATCGAGAAGTCAATCATCGAATATGCTTTTCTAAACGGGTATGTCCGGCCCAATATCATGGACGAAAAAGACCGTACGGGTAAAAAAGTAGCAATTGTAGGGGCTGGGCCGGCAGGTTTGGCGGCAGCGGCTCAGTTAAACAAAGCTGGGCACTGGGTTACTGTGTATGAACGTGCCGACCAGGTTGGCGGTCTTTTACGCTATGGAATTCCTGATTTTAAACTGGAAAAATGGACGATTGACCGCCGGGTTAAAGTTATGGAAGAAGAAGGTATTGTCTTTAAGACTGGTGTAAATATTGGTGTAGATATTTCAGGAGAAGAATTGCTGGATATATACGATCTGGTATTGCTTTCAGGTGGTTCGACCGTAGCTCGTGGCATTAATCGTACCTGGGATGGTAAAGATGTAGCCGGCTGGGATACCTATTTTGGCAAAGGTGTACACGCGGCCATGGAGTTCCTGAGCCAGCAAAACAAACGTGTAGCGGGTATTGATCGTGTAGTAGATCACCGGGGAATGCCATACGAAAATGGTGAATTACTGGCAACCGGTAAAAACGTCCTTGTTATTGGAGGGGGCGATACGGGGTCTGACTGTATTGGTACGTCAAACCGTCATCAGGCTGCTAAAATTACGCAGGTCGAAGTAATGCCTGAACCCCCTAAAGATCGTCACCCCAATACCCCCTGGCCTTTGTGGCCCAATATGAAACGTACCAGCACCTCGCACGATGAGGGTTGCGAACGCCATTGGAGCATTTCGGTTAAGGAGTTTATCGGTGATGGAGAAAAATTAACCCATGTTCGTATTGCTGATCTGGTGATGGATGTTGTCAATGGCAAAGCTCAGCAAGTAGAGAAAAACGAACGGGTAATTGACTGTGATCTGGCTCTGATTGCGGCGGGTTTCCTGCATCCACAACGTGAAGGGTTATTAGCTCAGTTAGCCGAAAAAGGTATGACGTTTGATACTCGTGGAAACGTACAGGCTGAAAACTATCAGACCGAAATTGATAAAGTCTTTGTTGCGGGTGATATGCGTCGTGGGCAATCACTAGTAGTTTGGGCGATTTCAGAAGGTCGTGAGGCGGCTCGTGCTGCGGACCTATACCTAAATGGCGGAACCTCCAAGCTGGAAGCAAAGGCCAAGTCGATGTTTGCAGTCGTTTGATAAGCAACCTAATAACCAAATTATATATAAATGAAGTAAAGGCCGAACCCATTGGGTTTGGCCTTTTATTTGTATTGAAGACTGTAGAGCCGTATGACCTTAAATCGTAACAAAACGTGGAATGGATTGCTTGTCAGGAATATACGTTTTGTTGACATTACCCGTTCAATCAAGCTTTGAATTTACTGCTGATTCTGAACGAATAATCGACGCGTGAGGTGAATACCGGAAGCATCGACTGTCATAATATACATACCTGGATTCGTTTTGAATGAAATAATCCTGGTATCCTCCAGCGTAGGGAGGGTCTCTTCGTATACCTGCTGACCCGTCAGAGCAAACAAACGAACGGTTACATTATTAATGGGGTTCAATGTTTCAATGGTAATTTTCCCATTGATAGAAGGATTGGGATAAATGCTCATATTTAAAGCATCGGCGTCCAGAATGAAATCCAGTGTACCGGAATCTTTCGAATAACAGGAAAGTGATTGCCCGGTTGAAAGCGTATAGACTAGTTCTGATTGTACGGTATAATTTCCTGAAATGCCTGCTTTAATGATCGATTCAGACGTAGAAAGTGGCTCGTTATCCCGTTTCCAGTGGAAAATTGAACCTGTTCCGCCCGCCTGTAACTTATAGGATCCATAACGAATGATTTCCGGATAAGTGGGTAACGCAAATGCTTTTACATTAATCGTGTTGGAGGCTGCTGACGTACAACCCAGCTCATCTACTACCTGCACGAAATAACTGCCTGTTTGTGTTGCTGTAATCTGACTGGTTGTTTCGTTGCTTGCCGACCATACGTTTTTCAAAGTAGAATTATTGGATGCTAATACAACGCTACCACCATCACAGAATTCATAAGTACTATTAGCCGTGATAACTGGTGTTGCAGGTAAGTCCCGAACATTTGTAGTGACCAGATCAGAAGAAGCTGAATAACAGTTATAGCTATTTTTTGCTTTTAGCGAATACGATCCTGCCTTTTTCACTTCAATCGTTTTTGTCGTTTCACCCGTACTCCATAAGTAGCTGGTTTCGGTTGTGTTTGCAGTTAGTGAAACACTCTTATCCGCACAGAAGGTAGTTGAGCCACTAACCAGAATACTTGGCTTATCAGGAAGCGGATTCACCACAACTGTTACCACATCAGAACTAGGAGATGTACAGGCATGTGAATCTGTAACTTTTACGCTATAGTTCCCGGCAGTTCCCGTCGTTATACTAGAAGAAGTTGCTGAATTAGTCCATTGATACGAATAACCAGCAACTGTATTACTGCTAAGTGTTATGGTAGTACCTGAACAAATAGAAGTAGAGTTACTCGCCGTAATAACAGGTTTTGCGGGCAATGCATACACCGTAACCGTAACCGTGTTTGAGGCGTCTGAACGGCAACCATTTGTGCTAACGGTATAAAGTGAATAATTCCCGGATTTAGTAGCGACGAGATCTTTCGTTTTAATATTATCGGTATTCCATATATAATTGTCTGCCTGACTGGAAGATAAGGTTACCGACCCGCCGTCACAGAATGAAGTAGTACTGGCCGCGGTTACCACGGGAGTAGCAGGTTTGGGATAAGGTGATACTACAATCTGGTTTGAGGCCGGAGAGACACAACCATTTGCATCGGTGATTCGGGCCGTAAATGTTCCGGCAACCCCAATAGAAATAGTTTGAGTGGAGGCTCCGTTACTCCAGATGTAAGTTTTACCTGAAGTAGACGATAACGTAATAGGATTTTCTGGACAAAAATTACTGGTTGCTGCATTGGCGGTAATGGTTGGAGCGGCAGGCAGTGCATTAACTGTTACGGTTACATCATCTGAAGTAGGGGAGGTACAGCCATATTCATCTTTAACAGTCAGGTTATACTTACCAGCTGCGGAAATCATGGTACTGGAAGTTTGGGCCCCATTGCTCCAGATATACGTTGCAGCAGAAGAGGAAGTTGTTAACGTAACTGCATCCCCATCACAAATGGCCGATGGCCCATCGGCCCGAACGACAGGTTTTGCCGGCAATGTATGCACCGTTATGGTTATGGCATCTGAGGCATCTGATTTACAGCCGTATTTATCAACAATATAGAGCGAATAACTTCCAGAAGTGGCAACCGTTATGTCTTTCGTCTGAGCGTTATTCTGCCAATAGTATTTTTCTGCCTGACTTGAGGTTAAGGTTACAGAACCTCCGGCACAGAAAGAAGTAGCCCCTGAAGGAGTCACAACGGGTTTATCAGGCTTGGCTACGTAGGTTACAACAACGGGTGTAGAAGCGGGGGATAAGCACCCATTGTTATCGGTTACTTGAGCGGTGTAACTTCCTGCCTGACTGATGGCATTGGTTTGAGTAGTAATGTTATTGCTCCATTTATAAGAATTGCCTGAAGTTGAGGTAAGTGTAACCTGGGTGCCGGGGCATAAGTCTGTAATGGAGCCACTGGCCGTAACGGTTGGGGCAGCCGGTAAGGAAACTACTGTAAGCTTTACTTCTGCCGAAGAGGGCGATTCGCAACCTGTGGTGGCATCTTTAATCTTAACGGTATAGGAGCCGGCTGAACTAACACTAATCGAAGTGCCCGTCTGACCATTACTCCAGGAATAGGAATTAGTACTGGATGGCACGCTCAGGCTAACTGAACTCCCTTGACAAATAACACTAGAAGAAGCCGTAATGGTAGGAGCTGCTGGTGGTGAAATCTGGTTAACCTGAACCGGAACAGATGCCAGAGATTCACAGCCATTCGATTCTTTAACCTGAACGGTATAGTTACCTGCCTGACTAACGGTAATACTGTTTCCCGTCTGACCATTACTCCAGGCAAAAACAGCTCCTGCACCCGTGGCAGTAAGTGTTACGTTTCCACCAGGACAAAAAGAAGTACTACTGGCAGTTATGGCAGGAATACCTGCATTGGCAGGTACCAGAAAAGGAGGAGCAAATTGTGATATACCCGTAACGTCTTTTTGAATGCCGTAATAAGTAGAGCCTTGTTCCCCGGTAATAGCTTGAGAAGAAGCGAGTTCTCCAGCTGCATTTAACCAGGTATATTGACTAGCTCCTGAAGGTAGTGCCAGGGAATATTTCCCGGCAGAGGAACAGGCCGCTGTCAGCTGGGTCATTGAAGTTGCAGCAATGGGTTGTGAGGACGACATGAAAGAAGAATTCATAATCGCATCATACCAGGCCTGACCGTGTTTTTTATGATTTTCCTCTCCCGTGAAATGACCAATATTACTCTGGTCTCTGGGGTTTTGTATATCATCTGTAGTAGGGCCGAAAAAACAGTTTGATACGTTATTAACTGTCATATTCTGTGCATCAATAATGTTCTGGTTCGTATAGGTATTATAATTCGTACAGTTATCATCTGCACACACCGGATAAAGCGATACACGGGCGATCATCCACGATACGTTTTTTCCTCCCAGATCACTACGTGTTTTTTCAATAACCGTTTTTAGTTGATTGAAATAAGTATACGTATCCGTTCCGGCTAAAGCATCCCATTCCCCCTGATGCCACAATACCGACCGTACCCCTGTCAGTGAAACGTAGTATTGTAAAGAGAGACGCAGATTTCCATACGGCATTCCTGTGGGCATCTGCTTAGGAGCTTCGTAAGGATACACAGTTGGTAAGCCCTGGGCACTTTCCGCCCAGTTATAAGCACCAGTTGCTGAATAAGCGGCATTAATAAACAGAACCGGAACGTTTAATGTAGAAGTCAATAAATCACCTAAATAACCCCAACACCATGATGTATAACCATAAGGAGCATAAGCACCCGTTTTAGTCATCTTTTCAAAAACAGGAAAAGACGTAGGGTCCTGACTATTAGAACTATTACTGGTAAGGTTAGTGATTACATTGATGCGGTCGTCCTGTGGGTCAGGAGTATCGGTTGATGTGGCTAAACCCTGAGCATTAGACTGACCCGAAATTACGAAAACTTCGCCAACACCTACTCGCTCAAGTGTGGTAGTAGAAAGAACGTTTCCCGCTAAAGATGAGCGAACTTCTACATCATACCAACCTCCCTGTACCGTAACAGTTCCCTGAAATAACCCACTGGAAGCAGGAATTTGATTCCAGTCTGTGGTAGTGCCCTGTCCGTTACGAGCCACAAAGCGGGCTTCAATTTTATCCGCGGCTTGTGAAAAATTTCCCGCTACTGTAACAGATGCATTTCCGCCTGAATTACGCTGGAAAACAATTCGCTTAACAGGGAAGGTGATCTGAATCTGACTATAGGTTAGGGTAAAAGAAGACAGTAATAAAGTAATACTAAACCAAACAGTAAAATGTAACTTCATATTAGAGTTTTAAAAATATCTCGACAGAATAACGGGAGTTTTAACCCCCTAAAAGGCATATAATCAATGTGATACTGTTATTCCAAATTATCAAATCAGATTATGATGCTTGTAAACGAAAGAGTTCGCATAGGGGGTGATACTATGATCCTTACAAAAGTAATAAAAATTATGATATTCTAAGGTTTTGTATCAGGACTTGATTAACAAGCCACTGATACATAGTGATTTGTGATTGTATGTATTTGTCTTTTAATAAGAAAGTAGTTTTGCCTATGAAAATCATATAGATTAATAAAAGATAAGTTTATATAAGTATGAATGGAAGATGTTTATTTGGGTATACGCAGATTGAAAGGTATATACA
>JASGGE010000012.1:0-42071 GCA_047605205.1 Siphonobacter sp. | reverse complement strand
AAGCAACTGGGACAATCCTAAACTTGTCAACCTATATTAGGACGACTCATTGCTTCTTTCTACTGTACCTGTTTTCCAGCCATTCAGAAGCGTAGATCTGCCCGTTGAAAACAGAAAATTGAAAACCGTAAACCATTTGCCGGCTCTCTGTGTTGTCCTGATAAACTAGACACTCTCACTATGCTGCGACCGCAGGTACTTATCTATACAGAATCGACCCCTAACCCAAACTCTATGAAGTTTGTGGTAAATTTTGAGCTTGTTCCCGAAGGTGTTTCGTTCGATTATGCCGATCCTTCTGAAGCCATCGCTCCTGAGAAAAACTCTCCATTAGCCGTTGAGCTTTTTGGTAATGATTGGGTAAAGCGGATTTTCATTTCGTATAACTTCGTAACCATCACAAAAGATGAAGCCATAGACTGGGATGAAATTCTCTACGATACAAAACAGATTATCAAACGTTACATGGATAGCGGCAAGTCTGTACTTACGAAAGCGGCAGCTCAGTCACAGGCAACCATAACCGACGAGCAGGATTCCGATACCGTTATTAAAATTAAAGGTGTGCTGGATCAGTACGTAAAGCCTGCCGTTGAAATGGATGGTGGAGCCATTACATTTTCTTCCTTTCAGGAAGAAACGGGCATTGTAAAACTTTTACTACAGGGGTCTTGCAGTGGCTGCCCCTCTTCTACTATGACCTTGAAAGCGGGAATTGAAAACCTGCTGACTCGTATGGTTCCTGAAGTAAAACTTGTAGAAGCCGAAGGCGTATAAAAGGCACCTGTCGTATTAATCAGAAAGTCCGCGTTTTCAACGCGGACTTTTTTACGTTCGCTTTAGTACAGTTGCTACAATTAGAGAAGCAATAACTCCATTAATAACCATCCCCATAATTCCCAAAGCAATATAATTGGCCACAGTAAAATATCGGGCAGCTTCTTCTGCCGACATGAGTTTTGCCTGAACTGAATATGCCTGAGATTCTGCAAAAAAACCAGGGTGAATCAGGGTATAATAGATATAATTAAAAAGCGGATTAAAGGCCGCCGCAATAAGCGTTAGCATAATACCCACCCGAAAACCCTGTCCCCACGTTAATAAGCCAGCCTGTTGCTGACGCTTCGCCCTTAAGGCCAGCACGTAGATAGTAACGATCGGAACCAGGGCCAGGTAATCGATAGTAACATATAGTTCTTTAGTAGTCGTTTGAATCCCTAAAGCATATTCCATGAATAGCCATAAAAAATTAACGATGGCTAAAATAAATCCGTAACGGAGTTCTATTCTCATGAGTGAAAGACGTCTAATCTACGAGGACAAAATTAGGTGCACATCCATAAAATGACCGTAATGCGTTCTTTTTAATCTTCTTATAACCATTCCCTGTTCTACTTGTTATTCTGAAAGCTTAATTTCGGGCCTGATTATCATTTTGTTAAAAGTACCTTTTATATTTAGTAGCAATGTCCAATACCTACTTGTTTTGAAGCGTTTACAAGCGGAGTTGAAACAATAACAAGCATTTGTAAAATGAACGCAACGCTATACCCTACATCTGACGTATAGCTAAATACATTGTTCCTGAGCCAGGCTATGAAAAGATTACTACCGACGCTACTATTATCGGCTATTGCCGGAATTTCATTCGCACAAAAGCCTTTATATTCTACACAGCATATTAAACTCCTCGAAAAATCTGCCAAACAGGTAGCGAAACAGGAAAACAATACCTATCAAAAAGCCTTACGTGTTGCTCAGAAACGTGGTTGGTTTGTTGAGCGGTATTATCATGACGGAAGGCGTATTTCTTTACAGGGTATCACCGAAACCGGCGAACCCATTTACGTTACCACCTTTTCGAATGTGGCATCGGCTGCTACAACTCGCACGAACACCCTTCAGGAAGGGGGTAGTTTAGGGCTTAATCTAACGGGTGGCAGCAGTGCCATGTCGGGTCGTTTGGGCATTTGGGACGGTGGGAAAGTTCGTTCAGATCACGTTGAACTGACCGGCCGTGTGAGCCAACAGGATAATAACACTACAAACAACGTGCACTCAACGCACGTAGCAGGAACGATGATTGCCAGCGGCGTTAATCCACCGGCAAAAGGTATGGCCACTGCTGCTACCCTGAATGCCTGGGATTATAACAGTGATCTTTCTGAAATGACGAGTGCTTCTTCTTCCCTCCTGGTCTCTAACCATTCGTATGGACAGTTAGCAGGCTGGCAGCAGGATGATGACGGTACCTGGCGTTGGTATGGCGACGACAAAGTCAGTGTTACTCAGGATTATAAATTTGGGTATTACAGCTCCATTGCTCAGAGTTTCGATAAACTTGCCGTTAATGCCCCTTACTATCTGATTTGCTTTGCTTCGGGAAACTCCCGTGACCCGGATGGGAGTGGGATGCCAAGTTCCGGTACCTCTTATTATGTTGGTTCAGGAAGCACAACCAGCACCGTTACCCGTAGTAGCAACGGTTCTTTTGATAATATTGCTACCTATGCAACCGCAAAGAACATCCTGACGGTAGGTGCTATTTATGCGGTTCCTAATGGCATTAATCAGCCTGCTGATGTAGACTCGGCTTATTTTAGTAGTGCCGGGCCTACGGATGATGGTCGGATTAAGCCTGATATTGTTGGCGTAGGAGTGAACGTATTGTCTTCAACCTCAACCGCAACGGATGCGTATACGACTTTAAGCGGTACATCCATGGCTACACCGAATGTATCTGGGTCGATTTTCTTGTTACAAGAATACTACAATCAGAAGAATAGCTCCTTTATGCGTTCTTCCACCCTGAAAGGACTCATTATTCATACCGCTCAGGAGGCTGGCACCACTGGTCCTGATTATATGTACGGATGGGGGGTATTGAATGCTGAACAAGCTGCTAAAACCATTCAAAATTCAGACAATACGAATCTTATTGCCGAAAATACCCTTACTTCAGGACAAACATATACCCAACAGGTTGTTGCTTCTGGCGAAGGCCCGTTACGAGTTACCATTGCCTGGATTGACCCCGCCGGAACACCATTAACCATCGATTCTACCGTTTTAAATAATCGCTCGCCGCGTCTGGTTAACGACTTGGACTTGCGGGTATCCGATGGCACGACCACCACACAACCCTACACGCTAAATCCAGATAGTCCGGCAACAGCAGCAACCACTGGTGATAACATTCGGGATAATGTTGAACAAGTATTAATTGCGAACCCTGTTCCTGGCCAGACCTACACCATAACCATTTCGCATAAGAATACATTAAGCACTGATTCTCAAGCATATAGCCTAATCGTCAGCGGAATTGGCGGGACAACGTACTGTACTTCTACCGCTTCAGATACTACCGTTAGTCATATCAGCAATGTTGTTTTCGGAACCATTTCGAACACTTCCAGTAGTTGTGCGTCAACCGTTTCAGTAACCAATCAGGTTGGGCAAGTGGCCGTTGGCCAGTCTGTTGCTTATTCCATCACAGTAGCAGACTGCCAAAGCAGCGGCTCTTCCAAGATTGTTAAATTATTTGCAGACTGGAATTTGGATGGTGACTATGATGACTCTGACGAAACCTTAGCAACTTCAGGTACACTATCAAGCGGTGGGATTTTCTCAGGTAACGTTACTATTCCAACGACATTAACCGTTGGTCAATACATTCCATTACGCATTGTGGCGGCCGAAACCAGCGATGCTTCCAGTGTTAGTAGTTGCGGTACGTATTCGGCAGGGCAAACGCAGCAATACATCTTAAAAGTGGTTGATCCTACCAATGATGTAGCCATTACCTCATTCGTTTCTCCAACCAGTAATTTCTGTGCTCCAACCCTGTCACTGGTTCAGGTACAGGTTAAAAACTACGGAACGGCCTCTCAAACGAATGTTCCGGTAACGGTACAAGTTCTGAGCAATGGCCAAACCATCGGTACTTTCTCGGGTGAGGTAAGCCTTGATCCATATGAGCTTAAAACTCTTAATCTGACGGGAAGCGTAACGGTGAGTGCCAGTACAACCTATACCTTCACTTCTACCATTACGCTCGCCAGTGATCAGAAAACGGAGAATAATACTTCATCGGTTAGCTTAACCACAGCTGATGCCATAACGCCTGACGTAACGGCACAGTCTTGTGGAACAGATGGCAATATTGCTCTTAAGAATAATTCAGACGGAACTGCTTATTGGTATGATTCCGCTTCAGATGGAACTTTAATTGCAGTTGGTAATCAAACATCCATCAGTGCATTACCTTCTTCAGGAACTATATATGCGGGCATTAATGATTACAGCGGAACCGTTGGCCCCACTACTAAATCTGCTTTTACTGGCGGGGGTTATAATCAGTTCTCTCCTTCCGTTACCGTTCATGCTTCTGTACCGGTTGTTCTGGAAAGTGCCCGCTTGTATGTCGGTAATTCGGGTAGTATCACACTTACTGCCAGCAAATCAAACGGAACCGTAGTTTCAACTACCACTATTGATGTAACGGCAACTCGCACAACTCCTGGTTCTGGAGCACAGACCGATGATACCAATGATCAGGGAGCTGTTTATCCATTGAATCTTACCTTACCAGACACCGGGACTTATAGCATTGCGGTTACCTTTAACGATGGAGCCACCTTATTCCGTAGTAATGCTGGTGTAACGGGATATCCTTTCAGTCTGTCCGGTGTATTCTCTATTACTGGTAACTCTGCCGGAAGTACTTCTCAGTATACGTATTACTATTATTTCTACAACCTGCAAGTAAAAGCTTCGGGCTGTGCCAGTGCTCGTGTAGCTGTTCCGGTAACGGCCGGAAGTTCAAATGTACAGGCTCAAATAACGCCATCAGATACCGTTACCTTCTGTACGGGTCGTAGCGTAAGCCTGCAAGCGAATACGGGTACTGATTATACCTATCAATGGTATTTAAACGGCACGGCTATTTCCGGGGCCACTTCGCAAACCTACACGGCTACCGCTACTGGAAGTTATACCGTACAACTTACCGTTGCGGATGGTTGTCAAACTATATCAGCGGCTACGGTTGTAACGAATGAGGCCGTAACTACTCCAACCATCACCGTATCTGGGTTAACTCTGACAGCGTCTTCGGCGGCAGCCTATCAATGGTATTTAAACGGTACGGCTATTTCAGGAGCTACTTCGCAAACTTACACGGCTACAGCTGCTGGTAGTTATACCGTAACCATTACTTCTTCTTCCGGTTGCCAAGCAACCTCTGCCGCAACTACCATCACCATTACCGCAACAGAACCAACCATTACTGAGGTTGCAGTCAGTTTATTACCCAACCCTACTACTGATAAGATTCGCATCGATTACCAGGCCCCCGATGCCGATGAAGCAACCATCCAGATTTTCACTACTGACGGTAAAAAGCTAGGTAGTCAGGCATTTGATAAATCTTCATCCCACGTATTTACAACAGAAGTTGACGTTACTACCTGGGCAAAAGGTGTCTATATCGTACGTATTTCTGATGATAAACGGACTATATCGAAACGCTTTATAAAGAATTAGTAGTGTTTCTTATCTAACGGAAAGAGCCCGGCTTGTGCCGGGCTCTTTCCGTTAGATCTCAGGTTAAGGTTTAATTCCCTCTAAAATATTGTAGTGTTACAATCACAAAAGTGGTATATAAAGTGCTTGTTATTATCTTAACCAGAAGGGGAATGATTAATGAAATATTGAGTGATTCCAGGGTGAATAATAACGTAGAGTGCAATAACGCCGACAGAAACACATAACTGATTACCCAGCGTAAGCTCATATCAGAAATAAGAGGTTCCGTTCGCTCTTCATACCCACGAGCTGGCGTAAGAATCCTTAAAATTGTTGGACGGGCAAACGCTAAAAACACGGTACTGGCAGCATGTAAGCCTAGTGTATTATAAAATAAGTCAACGAAAAATCCTGTACCAAAAGCCATTAATAGCACCTGGCTTTTGGGTGTATCAAAAGACATGGATAAGGTACAGGCAATATAAACAAAGCAAAAGGTACTATCGAAGAGAATCATTCCTCGAAAGAAGAATACCTGAAGTAACAAATACAGGACAACCCAAAGCGATGTGTTGAAAATAGTACGATTCATGAAGCTAAATTATTTCGCTAATGGGGAGGAGACACCGTATTTTCAAGGGCTTCCTGTTCGGCCTGAAGACGATTATTGACAATATACACGTAAGATAGATTACGAAAATCCGTTCCTAATTTCAAGTCGATACTCCAATAGGTCTGATCAGGACTGATTCCCAGCTTCTTCACAGTACCAACCATAATGCCCGGTGGAAATACGGAATTTAAGTGCGAAGTAACAACGGTATCACCCATCTTGACCGACTTGTACCGTGAAATATCAAACAGGCCAATCCTCTCGGGATCTTTGCCTTCCCAACGGCTCGAACCAATTTCTCCGCTTCGTCTTACTTCTGAGGAAATCCGCATGGGTGGGTCAATATGTAACAATGAGGTTACCAGAGAGAAATGCTCCGAGCAGCCTTTTACAATTCCGACGACTCCCGTTGGGGAAATTACGCCCATACCTGCTCGTACCCCATCTGCGGTTCCTTTGTCTAAGGTAAGGTAATTATTCTGTGCTATTTCCGTTGAGTTTTTGATCACCTTCGCTACAATGGGTTGCAAACGACTGGCTACTGTTGAATCAGCTTTATAGTTAATCGGGCTAGGAACCTGCTGATTAACCAGTCGCTGTACTTCTGCATTCAGGCGAGCATTTTCAGCGGCCAAAGCAGCATTGATTTTTCCCAGATTCAGGTACTGAGTCACTGCATTCTGAACTTGCAGGCTTTTGGCTACGTAATAATTAGTCGTATGAAAATAAATAGCACTAGGATAGTTATTGAACTTGAAGTAGCACCACAAGCTCAATACTTCCAGGATAATAAATAAAATAAAGGCCCGCTGCCGGGCTATGAAAGCAAAGAGCGAGTTCATCTAGCAAACGATACTGAGCAACGCATACAGAAACCGGTTTCTGTATGCGTTGCTCGTTACGCCAAAATCAGGAATAATTAGCTAATCAGAACAGCTTTAAACTTTTCCAGATCTTTTAATACTTCGCCCGTTCCACGAACAACGGCCCGCAGCGGATCGTCGGCAATGTGGATGGGCAGCTTTGTTTTAGCCGCCAGACGTTTATCCAGTCCGTGCAATAAAGCCCCCCCCCCCGTCAGGTGAATGCCATTATGATAAATATCCGCAGAAAGCTCTGGAGGAGCCGTCTCTAGAGCCTTCATGGTTGCTTCTTCAATTTTCGAGATTGACTTATCCAGTGCATAGGCAATTTCTGAATACGTCACTTTAATTTCTTTGGGGATACCTGTCATTAAATCCCGGCCACGAATTTCAAAATCAGAAGGAGGGTTATCCAGTTCAGGTAAAGCGGCCCCCACTTCAATTTTAATCAATTCCGCCGAACGTTCGCCGATCAACAGGTTATGTTCCCGCCGCATGTAATCCATAATGTCCCGGGTGAATACATCCCCTGCAATCCGGACAGAAGCTTCGCACACAATACCAGAAAGGGCGATAACGGCAATTTCAGTCGTTCCCCCGCCAATATCCACAATCATGGAGCCATTAGGCTGTTGAATATCAATCCCAATACCTAAGGCTGCCGCGATGGGCTCGTGTACCATATATACTTCTTTGGCACCCGCATGTTCGCAGGAATCTTTAACAGCCCTCTTTTCTACTTCCGTAATACCGGAAGGAATACAAACCACCATTCGGTGAGAAGGAGTGAAAAAACGCAAGCCTTTCCGTTCGTCAATCATCTTAATCATCCCTCTGATCATCAGCTCGGCCGCTGTAAAATCAGCAATTACCCCATCTTTCAGAGGTCGAATGGTTTTAATGTTTTCGTTCGTTTTTTCGTGCATTTGCATGGCTTTATGGCCAATTGCAAGCACCTTACCGCTGGTTTTATCTAGGGCAATGATAGAGGGTTCGTCCACTACAATTCTGCCTTTATGAATAATGAGCGTATTGGCTGTGCCTAAATCAATCGCAATGTCGCTGGTCAGGAAATCGAATAATGCCATTGGAAAGCCTCTGAGCTTCAGTTTTATTAGTTACAATTCTTAGGAATGTGCAAAATTAGGAAACTATTTCAGGAAACATTCCTCAAACAATTATTATCTCATAGAAGATTCTTTACATACCTTTTAGGAGATTATACTTGTACCTTCAGGGATATGAAATAGGTTTGAGTATTCGAACCAAGTGTATCAACCTTCTGTTAATCAGAAAGTAATACTTTATTGCATGAAAAATAAATCTAACGAAAATCATAAGCTTAGTAAAGAAGAACGGTTTGTTGCCCAGATAAAAGCAGAGATTTTGTCTTATTTTGATATCAATTACGAAGAAAGTTTTACCTTATCGCAATTGTACGATCGTATGGATGTACGTGGAAAAGACCTACAAAGGATTTATCGCGTACTGGTCGAAGACTTACACGAAGACGGAAAACTGCTCCTTCAAAACGGTAGCTATCAGATTGACACGGGCTTACGGTACCGCACGGGCCGGGTTGAACACACCAATAAAAATTACGCCTTTGTTGTTCTGGATGATGCCAAACCAGACGAATCAGATATTCGGATTCCGACGGAAGATTTAAAAGGAGCCCTGGATGGGGACAAAGTAAAAATTTCCGTCTGGAAGGGTAGCCGCCGTTCAGGGTACAAGCCAGAGGGGCAGGTAACTGAAATTCTGGAACGAAACCGTACTGAACTGGTTGGTACCTTCGAGCAGATGAGCCCCAAATATGGTTTTTTCTCAGCCGATAACCGTCGTATTCATAGTGATTTCTACGTTCGGGCAGAAGATTTCAATGGAGCCCAGGACGGTCAGAAAGTAGTTCTGGAAATCACTGCGTTTCCCCTGGAAAATCAGCGGGCAGAAGGCCGTATTAAAATAGTATTGGGGAATTCGGGCGATAACGATACTGAAATGCACGCGATTCTGGCAGAATATGGGTTACCCTATCAGTTTCCAGAAGCTGTAGAAAACGAAGCCAATCAGATTTCTGAAAAGATTCCGGCTAAGGAAACGAAGAAGCGGCGGGATTTTCGGCCCATTACCACCTTTACCATTGACCCCGCCGATGCGAAAGATTTTGATGATGCCCTATCCATTGAATACCTGGAAAATGGTCATATCCGGGTAGGTGTACACATTGCGGATGTAACGCATTATGTTTTGCCCAATACCGAACTTGAAAAAGAAGCGTATCTGCGGGCCACTTCCGTTTATCTGGTAGACCGTACGGTACCAATGTTGCCAGAAAAACTGTCGAATAATTTATGTTCGCTCCGCCCCAATGAAGATAAGCTAACCTTTTCGGCTGTGTTTGAATTAACCCCGGAAGCTACCCTTGTGAATGAGTGGTTCGGCCGAACCATTATTCACTCTGATAAACGCTTTACCTATGAAGAGGCCCAGGAATTACTGGAAAGTGACTTACCTGCTTCGGCTCAAATTATTGAAGAACCTCTTTCAGTAGTAAAAGAACGTAAGAAAAAAGCCGAACCCCTTCCCGCATCCGATCGTTTTATCAAAGATCTACACGTTCTGAATAACCTTGCTAAAATTTTACGGAACGATCGATTTAAGAATGGGGCGGTTAACTTCGAAACCGTGGAGGTTCGTTTCCGGCTGGATGAAAAAGGTAAACCACTGGAGGTGTATCAGAAAGTCCGGAAAGATGCCCATAAACTTATTGAGGAGTTTATGTTATTAGCTAATAAGCGGGTTGCCGAATTTGTGTTCAACCTTCGTAAAGAAGAGCCCCGTAATACCATGGTCTACCGAATTCACGAAGCCCCTGATCCAGATCGTCTGAAGACTTTCGCCAATTTTGCTTTACGTTTTGGTTATCAGATTAATGTTGAGAAAAATGTTGCCAAGTCACTGAATAACATGATGAGTGATGTAGAAGGGAAACCTGAACAGAATCTGATCGAAAACCTGGCCGTTCGAACCATGGCGAAAGCTCGTTATTCCACCGATGTTATTGGCCATTTTGGGTTAGCTTTTAGTCATTATTCACATTTTACTTCACCCATTCGTCGCTACCCGGATATGATGGCCCACCGTTTGTTACAGCACTATCTGGACGGCGGAAATCCGGTTGATCGGGGCGAATACGAAGGGCGTTGTAAACATAGTTCCGAACGCGAAAAATTAGCCTCCGAAGCCGAACGGGCCAGTATCAAATACAAGCAGGTGGAATTTATGCAAGGCCATGAAGGTGAAGCCTTCGACGGGATTGTATCGGGTGTAACCGAGTTTGGCCTGTTTGTTGAAATGACGAATACCGCCAGCGAAGGCATGGTTCGCCTGAGTGATTTAAAAGATGATTATTACGCTCTGGATGCGGCAAATTATCGGCTAGTAGGAGAGAATTCCGGACGAATTATCAGTTTCGGCGATGCAGTACGGGTGAAAGTAAAAGAAGCAAATTTAAGCCGCCGGATTATTGATCTGGAATTACTGGGTATTTTGAATAAGGAAGATGGCCTGATGCCCTTCAAATCAGCGAACAGAGGTTTTTCGGGTAATTCAAGAGGAAGCAATCGAAGTAAACCAATGCCTAAAGGCAAAAACCGAAACCAGAAAACAGGTCGTAAAAGATAATAATTCTCTTTGCCGTTGTTGGTGACGCTTCGCTAAACACCAACAACGGCAGAAATTGACCTCTCTACGCTATTTGTTAAAACCCAATCGAATTACCCCCATCTACTGGTAACGAAACCCCGGTGATATACGCAGCGGCATCGGAAGCCAGAAAAACGGCAGCATTGCCAATGTCTACTGGTTTGCCAAAACGCCCCATGGGTGTACGGCGTAAAGCCCGATTCATCCGATCCGGATCACCGCTCATCGCCGTTTTCATCATGGCCGTTTCAATAAAGCCCGGAGCAATGGCATTGATCCGCACATTTGAAGGTGAAAACTCGGATGCTAATACCTTTATCATCCCTGCCACAGCCGATTTGGAAGCCGCATAAGCCGCCACCCGATCTATTCCATAATAAGCCGCCATCGAGGTAATCATGATAATACTCCCCCTTTGGCGAGCAAGCATATAGCGGGCACATTCTCGCGTAAGTGAAAAAACAGCATTCAGGTTCGTCTGAACAATTCGCTGAAAATCTTCATCGGTCACTTCCAGAGCAGACTTTTTCATATTAATACCCGCATTATTCACCAGAATATCAATAGGGCCAATGCTGGATTCAATATGGTCTACCAGAGCCGGTAACCCTTTTAAATCGGTTACATCATTCACCACATAATGAGCTTTTTCACCCAATTGCTGAACGGTCTCCCGTAATACTTCTTCCCGACGACCCGTAATCACTACGGTAGCTCCGGCCTCTTGCAAACAGCGGGTAATTTCCAAACCAATCCCACTACCACCACCGGTAATCAGGGCAATTTTATTTTCTAACGAGAATGCATTCATTTTATGAAAAGTCTAAGCATCTAAGGGAAGTCCCTTTTTCTACATTTTATTGTCAACTTAATCGGTACCTCTTCCCGTGTGCGTGCGAGTTTCTCCCAAGCCGGCTGGGATCTTGGCTTTATACACAAATGAACGCCACATAACTATGTCATATGGAGAAAGAACTTCGGGGTATAGCCTGCCAGGCCGACTGCCTGTAATTCGGATGCTGTTGCTCGCACCATTGGTACCTTAGCGGGCTTAAGATTTTTTAGTGGGGTTGAACTCTGTGGCAAACGACCCCTATTTCAGCCAAAGTCGATACCCATTGTCTGTAATGCAAAACAGGCTAATACACCCCAGAAAAAGACTTTTAAGGTATTAAGAATAGCATACTCCATTCCCCGAAGTTCTGCTAAGCCTTTCAAACGCCCGATTGCCGAATACCCTGGATATGTCTTCTTCTCAAGATCATCCAGCATTTGGTGTCCATGATCAGGCCGCATGGGTATAGCTGTTTCTCCGACACCACTTTGCTGCCGTCGGTTTTGTTCCAAAGCCAGTTCACGAATAACCGCTACCATGTCCACATCCCCGGTTAAGTGGTCTGCCTCATGGAAATTCAGTGGATTTTCTTCGCGTTTGGTTGCACGCAAATGCACGAAATGAATGCGGGAGCCTAAGCGTTGTACTATTCCGGGTAAATCATTATCAGGTCGTACACCCAGTGAGCCTGTACAAAAAGTAATGCCGTTCGCCACTGAATTATATGCCTGGGTTAATTGTACCAAATCAGCCTCGGTGCTCACCACTCTCGGAAGGCCTAATAAAGGTTTCGGCGGATCGTCCGGATGAATACATAAGCGAATCCCTAGTGTTTCGGCAACAGGTGCTACTTCACCAATAAAGGCATATAAGTTTTGCCTTAACACCTGATCATCAATGTTTTTATATTGATCCAGTAATCCCTGAAAGGTCGCTAGTTCAAAGGCTTCTTCCGATCCGGGCAGGCCGAGTAAAACAGTATTGGTTAATTGTTTACGCTCGGCTTCTGTCATGGACTCAAATTTTTTCCGAGCTCGCAAGATTACCTCCGGTTCGTACGTGTCAAAAGCAGCGGGCCGCTCTAAAATGAAGAGATCAAATACCGCAAAATCTTCCCAGACAAATCGCAGAGCGTACGAACCATCCGGCATTTGATAGTTTACATCGGTTCTTGACCAGTCTAGCACCGGCATGAAGTTGTAACAAACCGTATGAATACCGCAGGAGGCCAGGTTTTGAAGTGATCGCTTGTAGTTTTCAATGTACTGTTCTGATTCAGGTAAGCCTTTCTTGATGGCTTCATGAACGGGCAAACTTTCCACGACAGTCCAGTATAACGGACTATATTGCGTATTCCCCGCTTCTATCAATTGCTTTCGTTCCTGAATGGCTTCAATTGACCAAACATCACCAACCGGAATTTGATGTAAGGCCGAGACAACACCCGTACAGCCCGCCTGCCTAATGTCTTGTAAGGAGACCGGATCATGCGGGCCGAACCAACGCATGGTTTGTATAAATGCCATAAAGCAATTAGCAGAGGTTTATATGTCTATGACCGTTTTCCTGACTACTTACCCTATTAAGTAAACAATTAAAAGCATGAATATAGTCCTGAGTAGAAGGGCATTACCTGCTCTTAATATTCTGCATGATTCCTTAAAATGCAAAAGGGAGGTCTCCATTCAAAACAAAACACGGCCCTGTTAGAGTCGTGTTTTTGTTTTAAGTATTAGTAAGGCCTATTTCTAGAAGTCTTCGTCGAGAGCAAATTTGGGTGAATCTTTTTCCTGATTATTCGAAAGGACTCCCGCTTTTTGGTATTCTCCAACACGTTTTTCGAAGAAATTCGTCTTACCCTGTAGTGAGATCATTTCCATAAAGTCAAATGGATTGCTGGCATTGAATTGTTTTTCAAGCCCAAGAGCTACTAATAGGCGGTCAGCCACAAATTCAATATACTGACTCATTAGAGCTGCATTCATGCCAATCAAAGATACTGGCAGGGCGTCCGTTACGAATTCCTTTTCAATCGCAACCGAATCCAGGATAATTTCATATACCCGTTCTTTGGGTAATTTATTGACAATATGCTCGGTATAGAGTAAACAGGCAAAGTCACAATGCAGGCCTTCATCCCGTGAGATTAACTCATTGGAAAAAGAAAGACCGGGCATCAGACCTCGTTTCTTTAACCAGAAAATGGAGCAGAACGAACCGGAGAAGAAAATTCCTTCCACTGCCGCAAAAGCAATAATACGCTCGGCAAAACTTTCGCTATTAATCCACTTTAATGCCCACTCCGCTTTTTTCTGTACGCAGGGAATGGTATCAATAGCCCGTAGCATTTTGTCTTTTTCTCCGGGATTTTTAATGTACGTATCAATTAACAAGGAATACGTTTCAGAGTGGATATTCTCCATCATAATCTGAAAACCATAGAAGCATTTTGCTTCTGCATACTGCACTTCACTTAGGAAATTAACCGCCAGGTTTTCGTTAACGATCCCATCAGACGCGGCAAAAAAGGCTAATACGTGGGAGATGAAATGACGCTCGCCGTCATTCAGGTTTTCCCAATCTTTCAAATCCTGCCCCAGGTCAATTTCTTCGGCAGTCCAGAAAGAAGCCTCATGCTTTTTATACATTTCCCAGATATCGTGGTGTTTGATCGGAAACAGCACAAACCGCAACGGGTCTTCTACCAGTAGGGGTTCGTTGGTGATTTGTTCCTGAGCCATACGTTTCGTTGGATTACGGTTTATTACGTTTCTGATACAAAAGGACTTTCAATAAAAAAGGCCAGGTTCTGGCCAGGTTATTTTTTTGTTTTGCTCCCAAGTAAGTATGAACAAAAATAGCCATTTCAAGTAGGGCTGCAAACTATTTTTGAAAGAAGAAATTACCTTTCCCGGGAACTTTTTTCAAGCTTCCTGAACGCAAGGGATTTATCCTGATTAAGTCAACTAATACTTTAGAATACTTTCCGGTATAGTGAGTTTCCGGTATTCAGAGAGCCGTAAACTGGCCTTTTTCGCTATACCCTTTCAACTGAAAATTAGTATCAAACAAGATGAAACCAGCTTCATACCCTGATTCAATTTTTCCAAGGGGTTTATCAATACTCTGAGCTGGGTAAAGGGAGGCCATTCGTAATGCTTCTTCCAGAGGAATACCTACTTTGGTAACACAATTTGAAACGGCCTGCAACATACTTAACGAAGAGCCCGATAAGGTTCCGTTCGGATCTTCATACCGATTGGTTTGCGGATTGAAGTGAAATTGATAATCGCCTTCGGTATTATCAGTTACTGCATCTGTAATCAGGAATAAACGATCCCCCATGATCTTCTTGGCAATGCGTACACTGGCATAATCCACATGAATGCCATCAACAATAATACTAGCCCTGGCTTTAGAGTCAAAGGTAGCTCCGAGCAGGCCGGGTTCGCGGCTCCCAAAGGGAGACATTGCATTGAATAAATGTGTAACCAGGTGTATCCCCTTATTAAAACCCTCCTGGGCCTGGGCATAGGTAGCATTCGAGTGGCCCGCGGAGACCCGAATCGGGCTTTTTATTAGCCATTCCAGCACTTCTGCATCAGCCTGTTCAGGAGCCAGCGTTAAGTAGAGAGGTAACTTACCAGCCGCCGTCAGTACTTTTTCCAGCTCAGCTATAGTGGGTTTATGGATATATTCGAGAATATGAGCTCCCTTTTTCTCCGGATTGAAATAAGGCCCTTCCAAATGTAACCCCACCAAGCCTTTACCACCTTGTTTCAGGTACGTCTGGCAAGCCTCAATCGCCGTAAACATGCGGGCTAGTGGGCTTGTGTTACAGGTAATTTGAAAATACAACGTTCCGCCCTGAAGATTCGCTTCGTGGGTTTTCTGAATGGTTTCGGGCGTAGGTTTTGTGGTAAAAAGAGAACCCTGTCCACCATAAATCTGTAGATCTACAAAACCGGGAGCAAGTATATTCCCCTGGCAGTCAATTGATTGAGCCCCTTCTGGAATAACGGTATCAAACCCTAGGATGGTTTCACCGTTAACGAGTAAGATTTGATTTTCCAGAAACGTCTCTCCTGTAAAGAGATGGGCGTTATAATAGGCGAGAAGGCTCATTTTTTATTTGGATTAGCTTGCCCAAATAAAAAGAATCCTGCCAAATAATTAGTGAATTATTAGCAGGATTCTCTATTTACGTACTCATTAAAGACGCTGGATTAACCAGACTCCTAAGGACAGCCAGAAAACAGAAATAAGTGGGATAAGGATAAACCAGATCCACGTCATTTTCCGGCTGTTTCTTTTACGTGTAATTCGTTTCATAGTGCTAACGCGGGAAATCTATACAACAAACAAGGTAAAAAGTTGAATTCTACTGATATACTTAGCTCATGGTTATCCGTGAGTTGTTGTCACTATATTCCACGAGTTATTATCTCTATTTTTATGATTCAAGATTATCCGTTTTTAATACAAAGGCATTAGCAATTTCGATGAAATGCACGTTTAAAGCTGAAAACGACTGCGAAAGGACGGTATCTCGATATGCTGATAACCAAGCTTCTGGAGCTTTGCTTTGAAAATTTCCTGTACAGGTAATTCGCCGTGCACCAGAAAAAGAGTTTTTACAGCCGCCGGATTCTGCTCTTTCAGAAAGTGAATAATCTCGGCATAATCTGCATGAGCCGAAAACGAGTCCATTACTTCAACCTGACATTTTACTTCATATTGTTCACCAAAAATTTTCACTTGCTTATCGCCACGTTTTAAGGCTCCGCCTAAACTATTGGGCGAACAATATCCTACAAGCAGCACCGTATTCCGGGAATCGTTACAATTATTTTTGATGTGATGTTTGATGCGGCCTGCTTCTGCCATACCCGAAGAGGAAATGATAATGCAAGGCCCATGATAGTCATTAATCGCCTTTGAATCTTCTACACTGGTTACATAATGCAGATTCTGAAATTCAAAGGCATCGCCGTCTTTTTTGATATAGGAAAGAATATCAGGATTGAAACATTCTTCGTGATCACGTATTACCTGCGTAGCTTTTACTGAAAGCGGACTATCGACATATACGGGCAATTTAGGCAGTAGCCCCTCATTTGATAGCTGATCAAGAGTATAAATCAATTCTTGCGTACGGTCCACGGCAAAGGCCGGAATAATCACTTTTCCCTTGCGTTCTACACAGGTTCGCAACACAATGTCAAGCAGGTGCCGTTTCATATCAGGCTCGGGTTCGTGCAAACGATCCCCATAGGTTGATTCACAAAGAATGTAATCTGCTTGTGAAACTGTTTCGGGCGAACGCAGAATTTTATCACTGGGCCGGCCGATGTCTCCGGTAAACCAAAGCTTCGTTTCCTTATCGCCTTCCTGAATGGTTAGAAAAATACTGGCACTTCCTAATAAGTGTCCAGCATCGTAAAAACAGGCACTTACCCCTTTGGCCAGAAAAAAGGTTTTGTGGTACTCTACTGGTTTGAAATGCCGACTGGTTTCTTCAACATCTGGCAGTTCGTAAAGTGGTTCTAAGGTCGGTTCGTTTCGATGCTTCCGCCGTTTATTTACCCGTTGCAAATCAGACTCCTGAATGCGGGCACTATCCATCAAGAGTACCTCGGCCAGGTCTTTTGTAGCAGGAGTACAGTAAATATCCCCCTGAAAACCCTGCCGAATCAACCTGGGGATTAATCCACAGTGATCAATGTGAGCATGAGAAAGAAGTAATACGTCTACCTGAGCAGGATCAAACCCAAATTCCTGATTTTGTTCCGTTGTACCAATTCCCTGAAAAAGACCACAATCCAGCAGAATACGAAACCCACTTTCCGTAGTGATTAAATGTTTGCTTCCTGTAACCGTTTGGGCAGCCCCGAAAAATTGAATGTTCATATAGGTTTAAGTTATCCACATTTTTCTGTGGACAAACAGTTATTAATCCACAGATATCACTTTACTATTGATTGAAACCCCATTTTCATTGAAAGCTTCCATTGCAAACGAATAAGGACTTCCTACATTCAAAGCCCTCAACTCCAAATGATTAGGCTGATCATGCCAAAGCTGATAGGTTTGATATAACTTGTCAGGAGCAATACCCCACAAAATGTTATACCCAACGGCACCCGGCACTTTATCCCACGAGATATCCACATTTCGTTGATCTTTCTGGCGAACGGCTTTCAAATTCGTAGGCGTTAGGGGTGCCTTTCCGGCTCCCTTTCCAAATATTCGCATATCACTAATGGCTAGGTTAGGTCCGGCAGTATACACGTGTTCATAACGAACGTACCTTGCCTGCACCGCTTGCGGGAGTTCTACATATGCACAAGCCCGATCCCGCTTTTTCTCTTTAGTAAGGTCGGTCATCAGATCCCACTTTTTACCATCTCTCGAAGAATAGAGCCTGAATTGAGTATAAACGGTTGAATCACTATTAAAAATAGTGTTCTTGTAATCGGTATAGTTGATCTGCACAGCTTGTATGTCTGATTGCTGTTGCAAGTCAATAGTAAGCCATTCTCCTGCTTTATTTTGTTTGGCTACCCAATAGCTTCTTGGGTTTTCGTCTGTCACAAAAGCTGCTTGCAAGGTATCTTTTGTAGAAGAAGCGATAACGGGTTTCCGATAAGAAAGTAACATCCACCCGGTGAAAAGCTCGTCTTTCTGAGTCCATTTTCGGGTTGGGAGGTAGTGGGGGAAATCCCCAAACCGTGTATTGGCATACAGTTGATCGTCGTGATCAAATCCGGTCGGGAACATCGCAATACGCCGCTCGAAATCCCAGTTTACCGCAATCCAGGGGGTACCTGTATTCCAGTAATTGCCATAATTATCCTGAAAGGTATTGCCATGCCCCGCACCCGTCATGAAGCCCCCTGGTTTATAGGAAATAGGATTATAAGGTGCATATTCCCAAGGGCCTAGCGGATTTTTGCCGACGTAAGTACCATTGGCGTAAACGTTATATTCTGTTCCTGGAGCTCCATATTGCAAATAATACTTACCCTTGTATTTTGTCATCCAGGCTCCTTCCATGAAAGGCTTTACCAAATCGGCATGATTAGGGCCAAAGCGTTCCCAACCGTGCTTCCAGGGGTCCAGCCAGATCATTGCTTCATATGGCCCCGCGTACGTAAGACGTCGGTTATGATCTAACTCGGCTCCAAAAATCGGGTACACATTTGATGATCCCCAATACATGAACCATTTATCCGTATCCGGATCGTGAAAAATAGCCGGATCCCAGGGCCCAATATCTTTTGGTAAGCGAGGTAACCAGCGATTGTAAAACTGAAGTTTTCCCTTCTCAGGTTCAACCGAGTACAGAATAGGCCGCTGTTCGAAGGTCGACTGAAATAAAAACAAGGTATCCCGAACGGATAAGGCTGCCGGGGCACACATGTCTTCAAAAGGCCATTTATCAGGAACGATAAACTCCCAGTTAGCCAGATCTTTTGAATGCCACCATCCTCCCGAAATAGTGGCAAACAGATAATATTCTCCTTTATGATTGACAATAACAGGATCGGCCCCAGAGCGGTAAGAAATGCGTTCGTTTAGCTGTTCGAAATTATACCGATAGCTAATGTCCATCGGATTGCAATATGTTTTTTGGGCGATCAGTTTACCATAACAAGCCAGTAAACCGAGTAATAGTAAAGCGTACTTTTTCATAGATGCCGTTAACGGTTAATGCTCAGCAAAGGCACGAATCTATGTTTTGTTTCATTAAATCGAAAATAAGTTCAAAATAAGCTTTTATCACATGGCTGTTGCTAATGTCCAGATGTGTACCCCCGAACACCCACTAGCTAATAAACTTTGGGCACACGATTCTAACGTTGAGCCAGTAGTTACTACATCGTCTATTAAAGCAACCCGTTGGTTCTTAATCAGCTCAGGCCGAATAACCTGAAAGACATTTGCCACATTCTGAAATCGCTCGATTCTACTTTTACGAGTTTGGCTTTCCGTAGCCAATTCTTTACGTAAAACCTCATTACTCCAACTAACCTGTAAACGTTCGGATACCCCGCGGGCAATACTATCGCTCTGATTATATCCGCGTTGCCTGAGGCGACTCTCGTGGATGGGAACCGGAATTAATAAGTCGACCTGTTCGGCAAAGCCGGCTTTTTTTAGCTCTGCTCCAAACATTCGT
Source organism: Siphonobacter sp. (assembly GCA_047605205.1). Classification (GTDB taxonomy): domain Bacteria; phylum Bacteroidota; class Bacteroidia; order Cytophagales; family Spirosomataceae; genus Siphonobacter. Next base: position 22,344 of record JASGGE010000012.1, on the reverse strand, counting down.
CCTAATAACTCCCCTACCTCCTGATGACCCTCATATTTTAGCTGATGCATCAGCTGCTGAACACGGCCGCCTTTCCGAAAGCGTAAATAAGCATGGGTACTTTCTATGGGGATTTTGCCGGCGAATTTCAGGGCTACGGTATCGTCATTTTGAGCGATACTATTTGTAAGTGGCAATTCAAACAGACAGTTTGTACAAATTGTATCTTCTCCTTCGGCAAGCACCTCTCGGCAGGCCATGCACGTGCGGGGAAATAAAAGAGCCCAGAAGGCACTCAAATAGCTTTTCATTAATCGGGGAGTTTTCAGCTAACTTCGCAGAAGATTGGCAGAGGCTTACCGCCGTTTACTAAGTTAGTTCTAACCCCTTTTGTTGATATGGCCCTTGTAGAACAATTTGATGAATATCGTAGCCGGATGAATGAGCGAATTCTAAGCTCAGATAACCTGATTATCAAACGAATTTTTAATCTGGATACGAATACCTATGCAGAAGGTGCTCTTACCGGCAAAACCAAAGAAATGATTGGCCTGGCCTGCTCGATGGTCTTACGTTGCGACGATTGTGTCAAGTATCACTTGGGCAAATGCCATGAATTAGGGGTAACAGACGCCGAAATGCAGGAAATTTTTTCAGTAGCAACCCTCATTGGTGGTACGATTGTCATCCCACACTTACGCCGGGCCGTTGAATATTGGGATGAACTTCAACAAACCAAATAAAGTTATTTTGTAGGACTTAGCATTTCTGGCATCAGGGTGCTTTTCAAAGCATCTTAAGCCTTTATTACAAGGAAATTCCCAGATACTATGGCAAAAAAAATAGAAGATCCCCAATGGGAACACCTTATGGCCCGCCTGGAACAGATGGTTGGCAAACGCCCGGCTGATCTTAATTCTGTTTTATTCCTGATTGGTGTACAGGAATTAGGCAAAGGCCATCAATTTTTCACCAAAGAACAAAAACAGGACTTAATGCACATTGCCATCTGCAAGATATTAAGTTACAGTGGCTACTACGAGCTAGAGGGGCTTGATGAAGAAGGCTGGCCGCACTGGAAGCTGGTTCAAAAACTACCCTTTGTCGATATTCTTAGCCAGGAGCATTTGCTTAAGCAGCATGTGTTAGAGTACTTTGAACGGGAAGAAATTTAAATGCCCTTTACCTCATAATACCTTTTCCCTTTCCCCATGAAATTAGTTACCTATAACGTCAATGGAATCCGTTCGGCTTTGACCAAAGGTTTAGCTGACTGGATTCGTACAACTGATGCTGACCTGATTGCCTTACAGGAAATTAAAGCAGAAATACATCAATTCGATAAGGCCATTTTTGAGGATATGGGCTATCATATGTACTGGTACCCAGCCGTAAAAAAAGGTTATGCAGGGGTGGCAATATTGAGTAAACAGGTGCCTCAACACATTGAATATGGCTGTGGAAATGCTATTTATGATGACGAAGGACGGATTTTAAGAGCCGATTTTCCTGACTTTTCATTCATGAGTTTGTATTTACCCTCAGGTTCGAGTGGAGAAATTCGTCAGGCCTTTAAAATGGAATTCTGTCGTGATTTTCACGATTATATTTCTGATTTGAAAAAGAACCTCCCCAATCTGATTCTTTCCGGAGATTATAACATTTGCCATCAGGCTATTGATATTCATAATCCGAAATCAAATGCTAATTCTTCAGGGTTCTTACCCGAAGAGCGAGCCTGGATGGGAAGTTTTCTGGAAAGTGGTTTTATTGATTCTTTCCGGCATTTTAATCCTAACCCACATCATTATACCTGGTGGAGTTACCGAGCCGGAGCAAGAGCCAAAAACCTGGGCTGGCGTATTGATTATCAATTAGTTTCGCAACCACTACAGGCTCGTTTGAAGGATGCTGCGATCTGGCCCGAGGCCAAACATTCTGATCATTGCCCGGTTATGCTGGAATTGCACTGATCAGTACATAGCATCGTTCATCGCCAGCACAATACAACTAATACTATAACCCAGCGAGGCCAGAGCCAATACAACGCCTGTTCCAGCCAGAATCCCGGTAAAAAAGCGTAAGCTATTTGTACTCGTCCGCCACTGCCAATACTGGGTCAGGCCGTCTACTGCCAGGGGAACCATTAGAAAAATTGGCCAGAAAAAAGTATAGGGCCAAGCCCAGATAAGCATTAATAAACCAGTAAAATAGCCTGTATATAGGCCTGTACAACGGGCACAAACAGGAAATTGCCTTCCTCGCCAAAAGAACGAACGATCCGGCCGACGATGACAGACAAATAAAGACATCATTTTAGTAGTGTAAAAACCTAGATATTACGTTTTTTGCCTGCTTGTAAACCCGTTCTCCTATGAATCGCTCCGCGTCACTTCAACAACTCCAAACACAAACATTCGATGTATGTATTATTGGTGGTGGAGCCACCGGAGCAGGATGTGCTCTCGACGCAACATTACGTGGCCTGACGGTCTGTCTTGTTGAAAAAGACGACTTCGCAGCTCAAACTTCTTCCAAATCTACAAAACTCATTCATGGGGGCGTTCGGTATCTGGAACAAGCCGTTAAAAAGCTCAGCCAGGAGCAGTTTGCCATGGTACGTAAAGCTCTTCATGAACGCCGGACTTTACTCGAAATTGCCCCCCATTTGACTCGTCCTCTGCCCCTGTTAACCCCCTGTAAAAACTGGATTGAAGGTTTGTATTACAGTATAGGCTTGACGTTATATGACTGGCTGGCTGGCTCAAGAAACATTAAGCCCAGTCGGTGGTTATCGCACCGGCAGGTGCTCGAAACGATTCCACAATTACAGCACGACAAATTTCATAGTGGCGTATTGTATTACGACGGACAGTTAGACGATGCCCGGTTTTGTCTGGCCCTGGTTAAGTCTGCCGCTCAAGAGGGTGCAACAGTGCTAAACCATACCGAAGCCCTTCGTTTCGGAAAGAGTAAATCTGATAAACTTAAAAGCCTAACCATTAAAGATACCTTATCGGGTCAGGAGCACACCATTCAGGCAAAAGTTTTTGTGAATGCAACAGGCCCCTTTGCTGACCACGTTCGACAAATGGCCAATCCGAAATTACGCCCTCGTTTGCAGGTAAGCCGTGGCTCCCATATCGTTTTGGCGAAAAAACATTTACCTGGTAATACCGCTATTCTGGTTCCCAAAACGGACGATGGTCGGGTGTTATTCCTCATTCCCTGGCAAGATCAGGTACTCGTTGGAACAACTGACCTTGAAGATGACCTTTCTGAAAACCCACACCCTGCCGACGCTGAGATTCAATATCTGGTTGATTATGTCAATCGCTATTTAGCTACTCCTATCACGGTTTCTGAGCTAATGGCTGGTTTTACGGGACAACGCCCCCTCTTGCAGGCTACTTTTACGAAAGATACGAAATCCATTGTCCGGGATCATGAGGTAGAAACAGATGATAAATCGAAACTAATCAGTATTATGGGGGGCAAATGGACCACCTATCGCCTCATGGCCCGCGATACTATAAATGCCGTGTATGAAGTCTTAAAGCAACCTCTGGTTCGCTCTTCAACTGAAAAATATGTGCTGGTGGGCGGGAAAGGGTATACTCCTGCTTTAGCCGGAGAAATCCAGAAAATGTATGGACTAGAAGCAGATATATCCCGGCATTTAACCCTGAAATACGGAGACGAAGCGGTATATATAGCAAAATTATGCCAACAGCAACCGTCCCTGAAGGCGAGGTTATCGCCCACACATCCTTTTATTGAAGCAGAAGCAGTATTTACAATCCGTCAGGAAATGGCGTGCACCGCCAATGATATTTTATACCGACGTCTGGGATTAGGTTTGATCGATGCTCAGGCAACGCTGTTAGCTCAACCCAAAATCAATCAGCTCTTGCAAGCCGAAGGCCTGACTTAATAAGTCAGGCCTTCGAACCACGAAGATCAATACTCGTCTTCGTTAAAGAAAAAGTCATCTTTTGTTGGATAATCAGGCCATATCTCTTCGATACTTTCGTAAGGCTGACCATCGTCTTCTAGCTCTTGAAGGTTTTCTACCACCTCGAGCGGGGCTCCCGTCCGAATGGCATAATCAATGAGTTCATCTTTGGTTGCAGGCCACGGAGCATCCTCCAGATAGGAAGCAAGTTCGAGTGTCCAATACATGCGTTTTCCCTCCTAATTAATTAATATTGAAATAAAGGGTTTCGAAAAATGACTGCAAAAGTAAACCTTTTTTACTTTGCAAAAGGCCTTGTCCTTACTTTTCGAACTGAATAAAATCAAATAATTGACTAAAAAAAATATACCTACTTAAAAAAAAGTAGCCAAAAACAAATAAACGCTTGATTAACAGTATTTTATGAATAAAACTAATCTTCAGCAAGACCATTTTTCCCGGAAGAAAGTAGAAGTGTGCTCGTTCTCACTTGAGTCATGCCTGGCCGCTCAACAGGCTCAGGCCGATCGTATTGAACTTTGTGCCGCTCCGTTTGAAGGCGGCACTACGCCACCGTATGGTCTGGTAGCATTAGCTACACAGCAGGTTTCATTACCCATTCGAGTCATGATTCGCCCACGGGGAGGAGATTTTTATTACGATGAGCTGGAATTTGAGGTGATGAAAGCAGATCTTAAATCGCTTAAGAATTTACCTGTTGGTGGTTTTGTAATAGGATTATTATTGGCCGATGGACAAATAGATGTAGAGCGTACGAAGGAACTCGTGCAACTAGCCGCTCCTTTTCCGGTTACCTTTCATAGAGCTTTCGATTTCGTAAAAGACCCTGCCCAGGCTCTTGAAGACGTCATTCAAACGGGTTGTCAACTACTCTTAACCTCTGGCGGGGCTGATAAAGCCGTTGATGGCAAAAAAACCATTGAACAATTAGTACTTCAAGCCGCTGGCCGAATTGAGATCATGGCCGGAAGTGGCGTAAATCCGGCCAATGCGGAGCAACTATTGGAAACCGGTGTCGATGCGGTGCATTTAACTGGTAAAACCACCCGCGACAGTCGAATGAGTTACCGTAAAGAAAATATTGCATTAGGAGGCGTGCCAGCCGTACCAGAATATGATATTTCCTATACAGACTGGAAAACGGTTCAAAAGGTTGTTGAAATTGCCCGCTCATTTGCTCATTAAGAAGAGTATTCCGGGGAATAGCAAAGGTTGGTATCCGTGTTTTACACCAAATGTTGTACTTTTGGGGACAGTGGAGTATGATTATGCCCGTTGGCATACTAAAAGTTACTATAAACTTTATACTTAGTACATGAGCCTGATCCATACCTCTCCCCATTCAGAATCTGATCGGTCTGCTACCCAACACTTAGACCAATCAGATAGTGATTTAAGTCAAAAAGTAGTTAAAGTAGTTATTGCAGGAGGTACTCTAATAGCAACCTACTTTCTGGTGGACTGGCTCGTGACAAACAAAAAACCCTCATTAAGCAAAGCAAGTGAAGTAGAGCTTTCGGACTTACTCGCCTCCCTAAAAGAAAAGCTACTTGACGTACTCGTTCAATTGAATACTCAAACTTATGACAAAACCGATTCTTAATCAGTTCATTACGTTTCGGAAAGAAGGTCGCAAGGCTTTTGCCGTGTTAATTGATCCAGATGATGTTCGTCAGGACCAATTTCCTGCATTGCTTGCCAAGGCACAACAGGAGCGGGTTGATTTTTTCTTTCTTGGAGGAAGCCTTATTACCCAGTCGCATATGGGCGAGCTAATCGCTCAGATTCATCAGCATACCACTATTCCTGTTATTCTTTTTCTGGGCAGTAATACGTACGTGCACCCAGCCGCCGACGGGGTGTTGTTTTTATCTCTGATTTCAGGCCGCAACCCTGAGTATCTGATTGGCCAGCAGGTAATTGCTGCTCCGATGCTGAAAAAATCAGGGCTTGAAATATTACCCACTGGCTACATGCTGATTGATGCGGGTCAACAAACGACTGCATCTTATATTTCGAATACAACCCCTATTCCTAATAATAAACCAAGTATTGCCGCCTGCACCGCTATGGCAGGTGAAATGTTAGGCCTCCGTTTAACCTACCTTGATGCTGGCAGTGGAGCACCTAAAGCGATTTCACCCGAAATGATTGCTGCTGTTCGTCAGTCGGTTGATACTCCTATTATTATTGGTGGTGGAATTAATTCAACTCAAAAAGCAAAAGTGGCTCTGCAAGCCGGAGCAGACGTTATCGTGGTTGGAAATGGTATTGAACAAAATCCAGGTCTGTTACCCGAAATTGCAGCAACCGTACGCGAATTCAACGCCATTCCGGCTTCCTAGTTTCCCAGGCATATGGTCTTTAAAAACACCCCCCGGCGGATCAGATCCGCCGGGGGGTGTTTTTAGTAAGGAATACTACTAAGCCGCCAGTTCTTTTTGCTTTCTGGCATTTACCCGAGCCGACACCCAGATACTTACCTCATACAGAAGCAACAGAGGAGCAGTTACCAGGAGTTGACTAAAAATATCCGGCGAAGGAGTAATAATAGCAGCAATAATCAACATCACAATAAAGGCGTGTTTCCGATACTCACGCATAAAAGCGGGGGTTAATATCCCCACCTGCGAGAGCACATAGGTTACCATGGGTAGCTGAAAGGTTAATCCGCAGGCAAGCACCATCATGGCTAATAAACTGATGTAGGAATCAATATCAAACTGATTGGCAATGGATTCATCAATCTTGAAATTTGCCAGGAAGTTAATGGCTAACGGAGAAACGATGTAGTACCCGAACAATACCCCTAACAAAAACAGAAAGGTTACCCAAAAAACGGCTCCGCGAGACGCCCGGATTTCTGTTTGGTGTAAGCCCGGTTTAATAAATCGCCATAATTCCCAGAATGCATAGGGAAAAGCAAAAATGAGCCCAATAATCAGTGAATACGTCATGGCCATCATGAACTGGCCCGTCATTTCACGACTCATAAGAGTAAAGTCAATTTTTGTCACACACAGATCCGGAGCGTGTACTAACTGAGCCAGGTTACACATCTGGCGATACGTCCAAAAATTAGGGTCTTTAGGGGCGAAAATAATGTAATGAAAGATTTCCTTGTGGAAAATAAAAGCCGCAATGGTAAAAACGCCAATGGCTGCTAATGCTCGAATGATATGCCAGCGGAGTTCTTCCAAATGGTCGATGAAGGACATTTCGTTGCCATCTTCTCCTTGCTCATCGTACGCGTCTTTGTCCCAATATTGATCCAGAGGCATTTTTTAATAGTTATAATGAAACCTTTTACTAATTCGCTACCCATACAGGGAGTACTAAAAAAGTCGAATATCGAAAATCAGGATTTAAAAACCTTTCCCGCTTCGATATTCGACATACAATACTATATAATTAATCCGATTTAGTATACCTGGTAGCTAGCGGTACAATGGGAATGTTGCCATGGCACTATTTACTTTCTTTTTCACCTCGGCAATATAGCTTTCGTTATCGTGGTGCATTAACACATCGTCAATCCATTCCACAATTTGAAGCATTTCATTTTCCTTCATGTTCCGGGTAGTCATGGCGGCCGTTCCAACGCGAATACCTGAAGTTACCATCGGGGATTTATCGTCGAAGGGAACCATGTTTTTATTTACGGTAATATCAGCTTTAATCAGGGTATTTTCGGCCAGTTTACCTGTTAACCCTTTGGGGCGTAGATCAATGAGCATCAGGTGGTTATCAGTACCCCCCGAAATAATCTGATACCCCTTATCAATAAAGGCCTGAGCCATTACTTTCGCATTTTTCTGTACTTGCAGGGCATAGTCATAGAAGTCGTCCGTCAGAGCTTCGCCGAAAGCAATGGCTTTTGCAGCAATCACGTGTTCTAATGGCCCACCCTGCGTACCCGGGAACACGGCCGAATCAAGCAAGCTCGTCATGGTACGGATATCGCCTTTCTGAGTTTTGATTCCGAACGGGTTTTCGAAATCTTTTCCAACCAGAATTAACCCACCGCGTGGCCCTCGTAAAGTCTTATGGGTAGTAGTAGAAACAATATGGCAGTGTTCCATCGGATTATTTAATAACCCTTTCGCAATCAAAGCTGCCGGGTGAGAAATATCCGCTAGTAATAAGGCTCCTACCTGATCAGCAATATTTCGCAGGCGGGCATAGTCCCAGTCACGAGAATAGGCAGATGCCCCACAGATCAACAAACGTGGCCGCTCCCGAAGAGCCGTTTCTTCCACCTTATCCCAGTTGATTAATCCGGTTTCCTGCTCTACTCCGTAGAAGAACGGCTGAAAATACTTACCGGAAAAGTTTACTGGAGACCCGTGCGACAGGTGCCCACCATGAGCCAGGCTAAAGCCTAGAATCTTATCTCCGGGGTTTAGGAATGAAAGAAATACCGCGGCATTTGCCTGAGCACCTGAGTGTGGTTGTACGTTTGCCCAGCTTGCCCCAAATAGTTCTTTTGCCCGGTTAATAGCCAGTTGTTCCACCTGATCAACGACTTCGCAGCCGCCATAGTAACGCTTGCCGGGTAGGCCTTCTGCGTATTTATTAGTCAGAACACTACCCTGAGCTTCCATAACCTGTTTAGAGGTAAAGTTCTCTGAGGCAATCAGTTCGATGCCATACTCCTGACGATGGGCTTCTTTCTCGATAAGATCGAAGACTTGGGTGTCGCGTTCAATGCGGGAAGCGGTGACCGTTGACATGTGATGGTAACTGGTTATTAAATTTTCGGATAACTAATGAATAATCTGAAAGTCAGTAATTTGCTCCTAACGATTCGGCTTATTTCATAGGAATACAAAGGTACGCCCTATTCCTAAGCTTGCCAAATACTGATCTATGCCCCTTCGTGGCTTTCTGATTTGGCCCAGTGTTTTTAAGCAGACATACTGCAAATTGCCGGTTATAATCTACTTTTGGGTGTTTTCAGCAAGCTGGTTATTTGTTCCTTCCCAATTGACGACAAAGAACCATAATTCATAGCCATGTCAAAAGAAATAAAAGTTGCTATAATGACGCTGGTTGCGGCGGTCATCCTGTACTTTGGATTCAATTTCCTGAAAGGTTCTGATTTTTTTAAGTCTTCCCGAGACTATTATGCTCTTTATGATAGTGTAGATGGCCTTACGGCCTCTAATCAGGTTACGGTTAATGGCGTAACGGTAGGGCATGTGAAAGAAATCCATATTCTTACCAATCAGAATAATCGTATTCTGGTTACACTTTCGCTGGATGAAGACATTCCTTTAAATGACAGCTCCCGGGCTATATTAGCAGATAATGGGTTGTTAGGGGGAAAAGTAATTCAATTGGCTATTGGTCACGGAAAAGGTATTGAGCCTGGTGATACACTTTTAACCATGAAACAATCGGGGCTTTCGGCGGCTCTTCAGGAAAAAGCCTTACCAGTGGTGACAGACGCCGACTCGTTAATCCGGAATTTAAATGTGGTGGCTTCCCGCTTTAAACAAACCGGTGATGTACTAAATCAACTTCTCTCGAACGTAGATCAAACCGGCTTAGCCCTGCGGGCTACCATTAATGAGAATCGGCAAAGTATCGCTTCCATTATGGGGAATCTGAATCGGCTTTCTGCTCAATTAGCCGAAACGGAAAAAGGTATTAAACCGCTGATGACAAAAGCGAATACATTTGCCGACTCTCTAAACGCTTTGCAATTAGGGCGTACCGTAGCCAAAGCGAATCAAACGGTTGCTGAGCTTCAGCAAATGCTTCAAAACGTCAAAAATGGGCAGGGAACAGCCGGTAAGCTACTCAACGACACTCAGCTTTATACTAACTTAAATCAGTCTGTAAAAGACTTGGATAAGCTTCTGGTTGACTTACGCCAGCAGCCTAAACGCTATGTGCATTTTTCTTTGTTTGGTGGAAAGAAAGGGAATAAATCAGCAGGTGATACCCTAGGAACTGGGGAAAAATAAGATTTCCCTTTCACAAAAAAAGGGATCAGGCTTGTGCTCCTGATCCCTTTTTTTATTTCGCTACCATCACCGCCCCCCGAACCGTTGAAATGCCCCGTTCCGGGAAGTATTGGCTTCGATACTGAATTAGCCAGGCATAGCTCTGCGGTGGAAAATCCCGACCTTTGTATTTCCCATCCCAACGTTCATTCTTATCTGTTGTTCGGAAAATTAACTCCCCCCAGCGGTTATAAATACGCAACTCATAATCCTGATCTAATACATATTTTGTTACTATGTGGAGGTCATCATTTTGCCCATCACCATTAGGAGTAAAGATATCCGGGACATAGATTTCCGCCTCACATAAGTCCACTACATTAATATTGTGCGTTTCCGTACAACCGTATGTATTCTGCACTTCCACGGTATAGACCCCTACCTGAGTAACGGTTATAGCTCGCGTAGTATCACCCGTAGGCGACCAGTAATAATGCATCGTGTAATTCCCTCCTGCATCCAGTCGCACAGTTTGGTTATCCGCTACGCATAAGGAAGCCTGATCTTGAACACTTACATTCGGCAAGGGCAGAATCGTTACGGCGACCGTATCACTACCCCGACATGAACCAATAATCATTGTTACGGCATAACTCCCCGAAGCAGTTGGAGAGATGGAAACCGTAGTGGCTCCGGTACTCCACAAATAGCGGGCACCTGTCGTATCAGGAGCAGATAAGGTTACGGTACTATCAGCACAATACGTTTGATCAGGCCCGAGACTGAACACCGGAGCCACCGCAACGGTTACCTGCTTAGCTGCCGAACCAATACAACCATTCGCTGCCGTGACTGAATAAATTAAGGTCTGGGTTCCAACAATCTGTGTACTAGGGGTAAAAAGTCCGGTTGAATCCACACCCGTTCCACTCCAACTCCCCCCTGTCGGGCTTGCTGCTAACTGCACCGGTGCGTTATTGGCACATATGCTTAAGGCACTACCGACATTGACAGTAGGAACTGGTAAAACGGAAACATTTATTGTATCTGAAACGACGCAGTCAATACCATTTTGAGGAATCGTCACATTCACTGAATAGGTTCCTGACTGGTTTACGGTTATCTGCTGAGTTGTTTCTCCGTTACTCCACTGGTAGGCCGTTCCGCCACTTTCCGCACTAAGCTGCACACTTCCTCCTGCACAAAAAGACGTATCGGGCTGGAGCTGATAGGATGGCGGCTGCAGGAGACTAACCGTAATTGTATCGCTATCCGAGCATTCGCCGAGTGCTACTAATACGATATACGTACCAGAGGTATCAACGGTTATTTTGGAGGCCGTAGAGGGTACATCCAAGATCGTCCCGTCCCGCATCCAGACGTACTGACTATTTGCTAATGTCACTTTTGAGTCTAGCTCTACACTTGTAGCACATTTTGTGATATCAGTACCCAGATTCGGGTCAGGTGTCGGATTGATCGTTACCTGGTAAGTCATCGTTGTATCCTTGCAGGCATTGGTTTGGCGTAACGTAACCGTATAGGTATTCGCAGCAGCATACACGTGTGTGGGGGCTGATTGCGTAGAAGTTGTACCATCTCCAAAATCCCATTGATATGTATCCTCTAAAGGATCGCAGATCGGGCCACTCGAGAATGAAGTTGTATCACCAAAACAAAGTCCGTCTACACTAATCCCAGGCCCTGTAGGCGGTTCGATATCACTCTGGACAAAGTTAGGCAAGCCCAGACCACTGGTTTTTCCACCCAGGCTAAACCCATCTTCTTCGAAATCTATTTCCGTTAGGGTTGTGCCATCAGGGTCATTAATTACCCCTAACGAGCTACTTCCTTCAATAGCCATATAGATTTTCCCATCGGCGGCGTATTGTAAAGCACCGTATACTTCAGTTGAGGTTGATATTACTAGCTTAGAAGCGGCAATAATGGTGGAATCGCCACTGGTTAAATCATATTGGAGCAAGACAGAGGTACTGTCACCATCGCCTTTTAGGGTAATATAGACTTTTGTACCATCAGGGGAGAATTCAATTCCGTAAACGGTAGGAGGAGCGAGCCCTAAATCCAGCGTAACTAAAGACGTAATCGTACCCGTAGAATCCCCGAAATTATAAATCTCCACGTAGTTATGGTCTGTACCACTTCCGGGCACAACCAGACCTATTTTCGTCCCATCATTCGAGAATTTAATTTGCCCTTCTCCCTGGTATTCAGAAGTTTCCGGAATACCAATCGAAATCGTACTCGCATCTTCTACACCATTAGCCGTAATCCGTTTCAGGATTAGGTTATTGGAGCCATATTCATGTGTTAAAAGCCAATAGGTAGAATCGGCCGGATTCATGACGGATGTAAGCCGCTCGGTAATATTACATTGTACGGTTACATTTTTCTGGGTGATTAATCCGTTACCGTTATTCAATCGCATATCTACCACACTATACTCCAGGCATTTTGTGGAATCGTTGACGTCCCGAGTCGTGAAAACGTAATAGGTTGTAATACATCCTCGACAACTGGGTTCCGGTACAATCAAAGCCGCCTGAGTTGAGCTTAGGCTGCCTCCCATTTTAATACTGTCCAGAGCTGCCGTTATGGACCCCATGAGGTCCCCATTTTTATCGTAAATTACCTGTCCGTCCGTGTAAAAGAGCAGATTTCCGTTTTCATCAGATATGGTTGAAGTGCCCTCCGGGACATCCAGTTTCCCATCCGTAATAACACTCGCGGACCCTCCACTGAAGCTAATCCCTGCGTTAGAGCCAAAATACCAGTTTGAAGTAGATTGCTGGCTCTGCCCGCAAATCTTCACATTAATCCGGTCAGTAACCGAACACCCTTCTTCATTAAAAATCTCTACAGAATAGCAGCCCATTGAATCTACCTCAATTGTCCGGGTGGTATCACCAGTTGGGTACCATAAATACGTCACATTTTCAGGGACTGTACCTGTAAAGTATCGGGAATCGTACGGATCAAGCAAGAGTTTGGTACCAGGACAAATGGTCGTATCTTCTATACCACCAAAAAACTCAAATGAAGGCGGTAAGGAATTAATAGTAATAGTAGTATCTAAACTATAAGACGTTCCATCTGAATAAACGCCATCAACCTTAACGGTGTAGGTATTAGCCGTTGTGTACAAATGCTTGGGATTAGCTACGCTTGAAGTATTAGCCCCCGATTGCGTATCGCCGAAGGTCCAGTTCCAGCTCGATATGGTTTTAGTGGCATTGGTAATCGCAAATTCGGTAGAGTCACCATCACAACCCTGCTCAGGCAAACAAAGAGTTCCTGAGACGGAGATTGTTTGGCTCCTGGCGGATAAAAAGCATGCAAAACAAATAAATAGCGTAAAATATATTATTCGAATCATACCCGATGCTACTTTCTTTACGTTTTAAACGACGTGTATCGGGAATGGCCTTAGCATTTTACGAATGAAAAGGCACATCTCGAGATGAGTTCGTTAAAAAATTCGACGTTAATTATATTATCTCCTCGATATTACAGACACCGTTGAATGGGCAATTCGTTCAAATGGCTTTACAATCGGGGGGTATTCCAGAAATTAAACGGAAACTTAGGCTACAAATTTTGTGATGGTTTATGCAACTTGCCGAACTTTTACGAAAAACAATATTCGATTAACTAGATTTAACCCTGTAACGTTGGTTCTGTAGGGAATTTATACCATGCTGACCGTTTGCCCGCTTAACTTGATGAAATTGGTTTCTGGTTGTTTGTCATGATAAAACATCTCCTTGTCAGTACTGTATTGTTGTGTGGTGTTCTGGCTGCGAAAGCTCAGGATCCTCAGCTTTCGCAGTTTTATGCCGCTCCACTTTATCTTAACCCTGCTTTTGCTGGCTCGGCTCTGGCTCCGCGTGCTACTGTTAACTACCGAAACCAATGGCCTGCTCTAAACGCCAACTATGTTACCAGCCTTGCCAGTTTCGATACCTATATCGACAAGATCAACTCGGGAGTTGGGCTAATGGTTATGAATGATGCTCAGTTCAGCAACCTACGCACATTTGATGTTGGATTACAATATGCTTATCAACTCAAGATTAGTGAGGAATTCAGAGTACGGGCGGGCATTCAAAGTTCGTTTGTTAATCGAAGCGTGAATTACTACAACATGGTTTTCAATTATGAACAAAGTGGCAGTACGGTTTCGCCCGTTTATGATGACCCAATTGTAGACGCAGGCTCACGAATCAATTATCTGGATTTTTCGGGCGGCTTATTAGCCTATTCCGAGCGATTTTGGGGCGGTCTTTCTGTCCATCATATGAACCAGCCTAACCAGTCGTTTTCCAGCTATACCGAGCGGCTACCAATGAAAATCAGTATTCAGGGCGGTTTTAAAATTCCCCTGATGGGCTGGGAGTTTGGAAATGGTTATGGTAAAGATATGGACCGCGAACGCAGTATTTCGCCCGCCATTCTGTATAAACGCCAGGGAAATTTCGATCAGTTAGACGTAGGGGCATACCTAACCCTTGATCCCGTTACTATTGGAGCCTGGTACCGGGGTATTCCCATCAAGCAATATACAAGCGGACTTAACAATCACGATGCCTTAGTAATATTAGTTGGCTATCGTCAGGATAACTTTTCGATTGGCTATAGCTATGATGCAACCATCTCAACACTAGGAATGGCCACTGGCGGAGCCCACGAACTATCCATTACCTATACCTTTGACCAGTTTTTTGATCCGAAACCCAACTACCGGAAACGAAAAAGAGAATTGGCTTGCCCTAAGTTCTAAACTCATTAATTCCTTCATTATCAGCACTTATTTATTGCTTTTGATCATAAGACGTGGTCTTTTAAGGGAAAAGAATTTTTGTTTACCTCTTCCTGGTTATAAAGAATAATAGAGCCGTTTCCAGAAAGTTGAACTAGAGAATCTCTCTCTCAGGGTTTTCTGTCTATTTTTGCACGGCTTAGGCCCAAACCATTTAAAAGAATTCGCAACAATGGCTCAACAGTATGATTTGATCGTAGTCGGTAGTGGCCCTGGTGGTTATCCTACTGCCATCCGTGCTTCTCAGCTGGGCATGAAAGTCGCTATCGTCGAAAAAGAAAGCCTCGGAGGCATCTGCCTGAACTGGGGTTGTATCCCAACGAAAGCTCTTCTGAAATCAGCTCAAGTTTTTGAATACATCAAACACGCTAAAGATTACGGCATTACAGTAGCTGACGGCTCTTATAACGCTGACTTCACTTCGGTAATCAAACGTTCTCGCGGTGTAGCAGATAACATGAGTAAAGGCATAGCCTTCCTCATGAAAAAAAATAAAATTGATGTGTTGATGGGCTACGGTAAAGTAAAAGCTACTAAAACCGTAGAGGTCACCGCCGCAGATGGCACCAAGACCGATTACACAGCGACCAAAGGCGTTGTTATTGCCACCGGTGGGCGTGCCCGCGAATTACCCAATGTAAAAATCGACGGCCAGAAAGTTATTGAATACCGTAAGGCCATGTCATTGGAAAAACAACCTAAATCCCTGCTGATCATTGGTTCAGGAGCTATTGGGGTTGAATTTGCTTACGTATACGCCAGTATGGGTACGAAAGTAACCATTGTGGAATTTTTGCCAAACGTTGTACCCGTTGAGGATGAGGATGTTTCAAAAGAATTAGCGAAGCAATACAAAAAACTGGGTGTTGATATCTACACCAATTCAAGCGTAGAAAGTGTTGATACCAGCGGTGAAGGTTGTAAAGTGAAAGTAAAAACACCCGACGGAGAAAAATCATTTGATGTTGAGGTGGTATTATCTGCGGCAGGTGTAGTAGCCAATATTGAAAACATTGGTTTGGAAGAGGTGGGTATCGCAACAGACCGTGGCAAGATCCTTGTGAATCAATGGTATGAAACCAATGTTCCTGGTTTCTTCGCCATTGGTGACTGCGTACCTGGTCAGGCCCTGGCTCACGTAGCTACCGCCGAAGGTATTATTTGTGCAGAACACATCGCGGGGCACCATACGGAGCCACTTGATTACGGTAATATCCCTGGCTGTACGTACTGTACACCGGAAATTGCTTCAGTAGGTTTGACCGAAAAGAAAGCCAAAGAGCTCGGTTACGAGATCAAAGTTGGTAAATTTCCATTCACTGCTTCGGGTAAAGCAACGGCTGCCGGGGCTCGTGAAGGTTTCGTAAAAGTAATCTTCGACGCAAAATACGGCGAATGGCTGGGAGCTCATATGATTGGTTTCAACGTAACCGAAATGATTGCAGAAGTAGTAGCTGCCCGTAAACTTGAAACAACTGCCCATGAAATCCTGCGTACGGTGCACCCACACCCAACGATGTCAGAAGCAGTAAAAGGTGCTACGGAAGTAGCTTACGGAGAAGCAATAGACTTATAATTGTTATTTCGACATTTATTATGAAGCTCCTTCAGAATATTCTGAAGGAGCTTCATTTTTTATACTATCACACAATTGCCTGATTTTCCGCCAGAAATTAAATCTTTCCGTTTCTAGCAGTTGTAATAAGCCGGTGTTGTCAGAAAATATTCTGACGTTTCCTTGTTCGTTCAATCATTAATTGTTAGGCTGTGCTCTCTTTTCTTATTATCAATTTAGCCCTGTTTAACTTAGGTTGATATTCTGAGTTATGCCCCTGTTTAACCCAATAAATAAAATTTAACTATAACAATCTACCAACATCTTATAATAAAGCCCTGTTAATTCAAGTGGTATGCAATAATTTTGAATGTTGAAAGTAATCTTATTTTCCCTATGAATACCAGTAAGAAATCTGCTAAAAAAGGCCCAGACGTGGTCTTGATTGGTGCTGGAGTCATGAGTGCCACCCTCGGCTTGCTGCTCAAGGAGCTTCAACCCGATTTAACAATAGAAATTTTTGAACGTCTTGACGTAGTAACCGCCGAAAGTTCGGATGCTTGGAATAATGCGGGCACAGGCCACTCGGCCTTTTGTGAGTTAAACTATACCCCACAGAAAGCAGACGGTTCAATTGATATCACGAAAGCCATCAAAATTGCCGAGTCTTTTGAATTATCGCGTGAATTTTGGGCTTACCTGGTCGAAAAGAACATTATTTCATCTCCCCATACATTTATCAACAGTATTCCACACATGAGTTTCGTATGGGGCGAAGAAAATGTCACTTACTTGCGTAAACGCTACGAGGCTCTTCAGAAAAGTGCTTTTTTCAAAGGCA
Organism: Siphonobacter sp.; assembly: GCA_047605205.1. GTDB lineage: Bacteria > Bacteroidota > Bacteroidia > Cytophagales > Spirosomataceae > Siphonobacter. The sequence goes on along the minus strand of JASGGE010000012.1, from coordinate 5,202 downwards.
TGCAATATTCTGAAGACCCGCAGCAAATCAGCGAATGGATACCCGTAGTGATGGAAGATCGTGATCCAAACCAAAAAATTGCAGCAACCCGCATGGACATTGGTACGGACGTAAACTTCGGTGAATTAACACGCGGTATTTTCAACTACCTAAAAAGCTTACCTGGCGTCTCCCTACACTTAAACCATGAAGTACGTGACTTGGATCGTAACGAAGATGGCCGCTGGAAATTGGTTGTAAAAGGCCGTAAAAAACGTGAATTGCACACCAAATTTGTCTTCATCGGTGCAGGTGGCGGGTCTCTCTTCTTACTCGAAAAATCAGACATTCCCGAGGGAAAAGGTTTTGGTGGCTTCCCCGTAAGTGGACAGTGGCTGGTGTGTAAAAATCCGGATATCATTGCCAAACATCAGGCTAAAGTGTACGGGAAAGCATCTGTTGGTTCCCCTCCCATGTCAGTACCTCACCTGGATACCCGGATGATTGATGGCGGAAAAGCTCTTTTGTTCGGGCCGTACGCTGGTTTTTCTACGAAATTCCTGAAAAACGGATCTTTCCTGGATCTTCCTAAGTCGATTAAAGCAGCGAACATTCGTCCTATGCTGGCAGCAGGATTACATAATATTCCGTTAACCAAGTATTTGATTAACCAGGTTCGTCAGTCACCAGAAGACCGCCTGGAAGCCCTGCGTGATTACATGCCTAGTGCTAAACTAGAAGATTGGGAGCTTGAACTTGCGGGTCAACGCGTACAAGTGATAAAAAAAGATCCTGAGCAAGGGGGTATACTTGAATTTGGAACCGAAGTTGTAAATGCCGCCGATGGTTCCGTAGCCGCATTATTGGGAGCTTCCCCGGGTGCTTCTACCTCGGTAGCTATCATGCTGGACCTTCTAGGTCGCTGTTTTAAAGATCAACTCCATACAGAAGCCTGGCAAACAAAGCTGAAGGAAATGATTCCGTCATATCGCCTGAAGCTTACGCCTGAATTGATCGAGAAAAGCCGTGAATGGACCAGCCGCGTACTTGAACTAAACGAAGTAGAAACCGCGTAGGCATAAAATTAGGCCCGCTTGGTACGCAAGCGGGCCTAACTATAAAACCCCGCAATTGCGGGGTTTATTGTACCGAAGGCGGGACTCGAACCCGCATGTCCGTGAAGACACACGCCCCTGAAACGTGCGTGTCTACCAATTCCACCACTTCGGTCTGTGGCCTGTTTTATTTCAGGGACTGCAAAAGTATTGCTTCCCCAAGGTTATGTCAAGTATAATATTCATTTTTTTACCTTATAGCTGTTTCCTACCGTTTAAACGATTTTAATGCTTTCTCTTTATTTGTATCTCTATTCGCTATACCTTTCATAAAAAATCATCTGTATTTATTTTTCTTCTTAAATGAAGCAATACAAACCTTTAATCTAATTACTTAACTCTTGACTATCCTAATGCGTGCTTACCGATGTGCCGCTTTGGCATTTCTATTGGTTGGTCTGATGGCAACAGAGCCACAGGATCAGCTCGAATCTGTTTTTTCCCGTATTAATAAAGAAGTTTTAGAAAATTCAAAAGCTTATGAAACCCTAGGCGATGCTACGAAAACCATTGGTCATCGGTTAACAGGTAGTGAAAATGGCCATAAAGCGGAAGAGTACGTTTACCATCTGCTACAGCAATATGGTTATACGGATACCCAGTTTCAACCCTTTGAAGCAGAAGCCTGGAGCCGGGATACGGTTAATCTAATGGTAGTACCACATAAGAGTGATAATTACCACGAAATTCCGGTAGTGGCTTTGGCTCATTCACCCATTGAGGCCAATATTGAAGGTGATTTAATAGACCTGGGGAATGGCCTAGAAACTGACTTTGAAAACCAAAAAGAGCAAGTAAAGGGAAAAGTAGTTGTTGCGAACCTGGGCTTGATTGATGCCCCCGCTGGTACTAAGAATTTGCATCGCTCTGAAAAGACTGCTTTAGCAATACGGTTTGGTGCAAAGGGCATTATTTTAATCAATACTGTTCCCGGAGAAGTATTATTAACCGGAACAGCTTCCGTTACGGGCTCACTCATTCCGATTCCGGCCGTTTGTATATCCTTAGAAAGCGGACAAAACATCCGTGAATGGATGAGCGAGGAGAAGTTAATAGCTCAAATTGAAATGAAGAATAAGAGTCAGGTAGTACAGTCCCGAAATGTTATTGCTACCTTAAAAGGCAAAACCAAAGAGAAAATTGTTATTGGCGGCCACCTGGACAGTTGGGACTTAGCTACCGGAGCAATTGATAATGGCTTAGGCTCTTTTTCTGTAATTGATATTGCCCGGACGTTTAAGAAATTAGGCTTAAAGCCTCGTAGAACGATTGAGTTTGTGCTTTATATGGGTGAAGAACAGGGTTTGTTAGGTTCAAAGGCATTTGTAAAACAAGCCAAAACCGATGGTTCAATCAATAAAATCAGATATGCCATTAATCTGGACATGACGAATGACCCAAGTGGCGTGAACGTTTCGGGCTGGAATCAGATGGAAGCTTTTTTCACTACTGTTGGAAAACAAATTCAGGCCATTGACCCCGCTTATAAAAATGAAAATATGAACCGGGCCGGTTTGCATTCTGATCATCAGCCTTTTATGCTTGAAGGTATTCCTACCTTAACACCCATAGGTCATTTAGCTCCGAATGTCGGGATGACTTACCATTCCAATAAAGATCGATTTGATAAAGTTGATAAAGAAGGGCTGCGAAACACCGTTCGGTTTACGGCAATGCTTTTATATGCGTTAGCAGATGCTAAAGAGTTACCCTCTTACCGCCTTACGGATGAAGAGACGAAAGCGTTTTTACTCAAACAAGGCCTGAAAGAAGAGTTAATCTTAGGGAATGAGTGGCGATGGGGCAAATAAAAAACAAAATCGCCGGGTAGCTTATCCGGCGATTTTGTTTTAAAAGCTAATTCCCAATCGCATCGAAATACTTTTGTACTTCGAGTCATAAGTAAGCCCTTGCCCGTATCCGTAATCAATATACTGTTCAATAGCCTGCCGCTTATACCCTATGCTCCATAGTAAAGCCGTACCGTTTCCGGTCGTAATTCGGAGACCAAGGGCCGTTCCCAGATGAAAGCCCCCTTTTTGTGTTGTATACCGATCACCATTGGTTAGCCACATCATTCCTTTGCCAATATCCAGGGCATAATAAGGCGTTACGCGGTGTTTCTTTGAGAAATCGCCGCGGAAACCAATAGATAAAGGGACAATCATCTTTTCACTATTATACCAATCAATCCCGACCGTAGCCCCTACTACTAATCCTGTATAAAGCCGATACCCGTTGAAACTCTGGACTGTTGCCACAGCCCGACTTTGACTCGGATTCGTTTCGCCTACCTTTTCTTTACCGAATAGTATCCCCAATTCCGTATAATTTGTGTATCCACGAGTACGCATGAATTGCCCCTGTCCATTTATGCTACTAAGCAGAAAGAGCAATAAGAAAATATATTTCATAGCATGTATTGAATCGCATTTCATTAGGAAACTATTCACTATCTTTTCTTAAAACAGGAATTAAACTTAGTAGCCGCGGACGGGTGGGATTCGTGAAATCATATTGATAAAAACCATCTTTCCCAATCATTAACACATGCTGGTTGCTCAAGGGAATCACATCATAGGCCTTGATACTCTTCAGCTGATTAATCATGTTTTTATCCAACTGAAGGGGCTCCGTAATGCTATATGTTTTTAAACCATAGCTTCCTTCGCATACATGAAGTATTTGATTATCTATTCCTAAACCATAGGGGCTTTGCATCGGAAAACTTTTAATTAGCTTCGGACTGTAGATGTTCGATACATCTATTAAATCGAGTTGATTGCTTTGAGCATCGCCACACCAACTTCCTTCCTGAGCACGCAAGGTTACGTACGCGTAATTGTTTTGTACTACTACCGGGTCGCAGGCACGTATGTGACTGATTGTGGAAACCCTTACCGGGTTCACTGGATCAATATTAGACAGAATTTGTACCCCCGTAGTTGTACCTACATAAAGGGCATTTCCATAGGGGAAAATGGTTTCAATACCCCACCCTAGCGAAACCATATTTCCTTTTTGAGGATATGCAGGCTGGCTAATGTCAAAAAGCTGCATATTCTGATTGGTTACAGCGTACAAGATGTCATTTACAATGGCAAACCGGGCCATTGAACCACCCGTTCCACTGCCCTGACCAGTACTTCCAGAAGCTTTTATAGAACTATATGAATTTGATAAAGCCACAAAATCAGACAATACGGCTCCGGTAGTGCCCGTTTCACAGTCCATTTCAGTTACTATGGTTTCGAGGTTTGCGGTATAGTCCGTGATCAGATAATCCGTATTTACCGTATTTAAATACCAATTAATCCCTTCTACCATACCACTGCTGAACGCATTTTCTATACGTTGAATCTGTAAAGGGTTAGCCGGATCAGAAATATCGAATACCAAAAAATCGGTATAGCTATCGGCATAGAGAATGTTGCCTTTTACAGCCATATCCGAATTTCCCAGAATACTCAGAAAAGACAGCTTTCGAGGTTGTTCCGGATTTGAGTTATCAATGATATGGATTCCCTTTTTTACTTCATTAATAAAGAGATAATTATCCTTCAAATAGATTTTCCCGGGATCTTCAAGCTCACGAGGGGATGTAATGGAAACGCCCGTTTCCCGAAGTTGCTTGGCTGTAATGTAAAAAGGCGACAGATTTCGATAGGTACGTATCTGATGGCATTCATCTTCACAGGCAGTAAGGCACAGGAGTAGCCCTGCAAGGACAACTGGTAGAGAAGGTTTCATAAACAAGAACGATTCGTGTAGTTATTCGTTAGTGAGTATCGAAATAGTTCTGTAAGTGAATTATTATGGCTTCATTTGTAAACACTGCCCTTCCAGGCAGCTTACTGATAGTATACTGTCTGATACTTCCCGAATCGTTAGCTCGTGTTCAAGCTTATTGTACGTGTCTTTACTTTTTCCTCCGATGATTCCCGATCCGATGGAGCAGTGAATACATAATAAGGCCAGGCTTTTACGGGAAAGACATTGAAAAGACACCTGAACGTATCAGTAGGTTGGAATAGTATTCTTCTTTTTTTGAATTTTTGAGTCGTCCTAATATAGGTTGACAAGTTTAGGATTGTCCCAGTTGCTTGTG
>JASGGE010000011.1:0-45607 GCA_047605205.1 Siphonobacter sp. | reverse complement strand
AGTTCTGCCACTGCCATTTTAGTAATAAATTGGTGTATGGATGATTAGTTAGTTGCCTTTTGGCAAAAATCGACGGCAAAGGTACGGTTTTTACAAGCAAGAAAAAGATACTTAATCCCTGATTTTTAATAACTAAGCTGATTTTTTATGAATTACCCAATCAGGGCTCTGTTTTTTTGCTGAAATGAAAATGGAATGGCTTGGAAATACTTTCATTTTACAAAAAACTTATAGCAATTCACCAACTGCTTTTCGGATACCCGCTGAAATATCATCAGTTGGTAAATCATTGGCATCGTTTCCAAATGGATCTTCAATTTCTTCCGCTATTTCTTCCAGACTGGCCAGTACATAAAAAATGAATAAGACCATCGGAATAACGGAATACTGTAGAGTCAGGACGTAGCCAAAAGGTAGAGTCAGGCAATAAATAGAGATAAACTTTTTCAGAAATGAGCTATAGGAAAAGGGGATGGGCGTTTTCCGGATGCGTTCACAACCACCGCATATATCCGTGAAGGATTGAAACTCGGCATTCAGTACCAGCAGATGTTCTGGCCGAATGATTCCGCGTTGATACAGCTCATCGAGTTTACTAAAAATCCGCATTGCCATCTGATTCGGAATATGATAATCCACTTTCAAATCACTGCGACTAAATCCTGCCGTTTCCTGAAGCTCTTCGGGTAGGTATACATTACGTAAATGATTTTTCAGACAGAAGGCATAGTTAGGAATCATTGTTCTGAAAAAATGACGGTCTTCACCTTCCGAAACAGGAATGATGTGGGCTAGTTTAATTGCCAGGTTTCGGGAATTATTGACCAGACTACCCCATAATTTGCGGCCTTCCCACCAACGATCATACGCTGAATTCGTGCGAAAGACCAACAGCATTGACATTACAAAACCCAAAAGGGAATGTACAGTCGAGATACTTTTTAAATCGGAATTGGGGCCAGGGTGCCAGAACTCAATAACTACAACGGCCACTATAGTTGAATAAACGGTCATAGCAACCAGTAACGGAGCCAATTTATAAATGGTATCGGCCTTCTTGACACTGAAGACAAACCGAATCCATTCTTTTGAGTTATATTCAACCATATTATATCGGTTTTTCGGAAGAAAGAACAAATTAAATACGCCTTACGCAGCATTTTTCATCCTTCTTCTTTCTTTTTTCTACCGTTAATGGATTTCAATATCCAAAACAATGGAAACCGATGTATTTTGCAAGGACGATATCAACGGTTAATGCTATGCGTCATCTGATACTTACCGCTTTAGGCTGCTGCTTATTGAGCCAAAGCCCGAATGTAGTTGCCCAAACCTCTCCTGAAACCTTATTACTTCGCCAACCAAGCCTTTCAAAAACACACGTAGCTTTTAGTTATGCTGGAGATATTTGGGTGGCCAATCGGGATGGCTCACAACCACGCCGGTTGACGGTAGCTCCAGGAGCGGAAACGGGACCAGTGTTCTCGCCTGATGGCCAATGGATTGCCTTCAGCGGAGCTTATGACGGAAATGTAGATGTGTACGTCATTTCTGTTAACGGTGGAAGTCCACAGCGAGTTACCTGGCATCCGGGTGCTGATATCGTGAAAGGCTGGACACTCGATGGCAAAAAGCTGTTGTTTACTTCTACGGCGGCCTCTACTACACCTCGTTACCCTAAATTATTTACAGTCTCTTTGCAGGGTGAATTGCCTCAGGAATTGCCCTTTGTGATGAGTGGAAACTGGGCGGCCTATTCACCAGATGGGCAAACCATGGCGTATACAACCATTACCGATGCCTTTAATACCTGGAAACGGTATCGTGGCGGGATGACTACGCCTATTCGACTGGTTAATCTGACAACGCTGGAATCGGAAGTGATTCCGCACGTAAATGCCTCGGACGTACAGCCCGTCTGGATTGGCTCAAAGGTATATTTCCTGTCGGATCGTAACCGGATTATGAACGTATTTGAGTTTGACAGGGCTACCAAACAAATCCGGCAGATCAGTAAATCGACCGATTATGATGTCAAGAATTTAAGTGGAAATGGTTCTGAACTGATTTACGAACAAGCCGGGAAACTGCATATTGTAGACCCGGCTTCGGGTAAAACTACCGATTTAAGCATTTCTATTTCCCCAGAAGTATTGGCTTTGCGTCCTACCTGGAAAAACGTTTCAAGTATGATTCGGGGAGCGAGCTTATCACCTACGGGGGTTCGGGTGGCATTAGAAGCCCGGGGCGATATTTTCACCGTTCCTGCTAAAAAAGGAGACTGGCGAAATCTGACGCATACTGATGGCAAGCACGACCGGAATCCGGTATGGTCACCTAAAGGCGATCGTATTGCGTATGTCTCCGATGCTTCGGGGGAATATCAGCTTTATCTGATCGATCAGAAAGGTGAGAACGCCCCGGAGGTAATTTCTCTGGGCGAACCGACCTTCTACACGCTGGATGAGTTTTCACCCGATGGTAAGAAAATGCTGTATCACGACAAGAAACTGAATTTGTGGTATATGGATCTGGCAACGAAAAAGCCGGTTAGGGTTGCTACCGATTACTACGGGCCTAATCCATCGCTGGAAGGACATTTTTCCCCCGACGGAAAGTGGATTGTCTATACGGAAAAACAACCCAACTACCTCAATACTATTTTCCTGTTTGAAGTCGCTACCGGAAAAACAACTCCCGTTACTGATGGCAAGAGCGATGCCTATAGTCCGGCCTTTAGCCGAGATGGGAAATACCTGTTTTTTACCGCCAGTACAAACACCGCTACAACCGTAAGCGGCCTGGACATGAGTTCCTATAATCGCCGGGTGACTAATAATTTGTATGTGGTTGTATTAAATGCGAAGGACGCTTCTCCTTTTGCTCCGGAATCGGACGAAGAAAAAGGATCTGACTCAGAAAAGGCTGACGATACCAGGAAAGAAAAGAAAGACGATAAAAAAGACACCAAATCGGACGCTAAAGACGAGAAAAAGACCGACGATAAAAAAGAGGAGCCGAAAGTCATCGTCGATCTGGAGGGTATTGGTCAACGCATTCTGGCACTCCCTGTTCCGGCGGCTGTTCTCGGTAATCTGGCCGTAGGCGATGGCGGTAAACTGTTTTATGTCAACTACGGAGATGCCGTTACGAAGCCCGCTTTACAACGCTTTGATCTGAAAGAACGGAAAAATGAAGCTTTCTTACCCGGTGTGGCAGGATATACACTCAGTGCAGATGGAAAAAAATTATTGTATTTCACCGGCCCCGATAATGTTGGAATTGTAGATGTCGGAGCAAAACCCAATCCGGGTGACGGAAAAGTTAATACCAGCAATTTACAGGCTCTGATTGACCCCAGGCAGGAATGGAAACAAATGATTGACGAGTTCTGGCGAATTGAACGCGATTATTTCTACGTACCGAATATGCATGGGGCTGACTGGAAAGCTGTTAAGGAAAAGTACGCCAAATTCTTGCCTTACGTAGCTCATCGCACCGATCTGAACTACCTTATTTCAGAAATGATGGGTGAAATGGTGGTTGGCCATAACTACGTTTCGGGAGGCGATTTCCCGGAAGTAAAGCCTATCCAGATTGGTTTGCTGGGAGCTGATTATGAAATTACCAATGGTCGGTACCGATTTAAGAAAGTTTATAACGGTGAAAACTGGAACCCTGATTTGCGGGCTCCACTAACCGAACCTGGCGTGAATGTTAAAACGGGGGAATACCTGCTGGCCGTGAACGGGCGTCCTTTACAAGCTACGGATAATGTCTATAGTTTCTTTGAAAATCTGGTTGGTAAGCAGGTGGTATTGACAGTAAATAGTCAACCTAACGAAACAGGTTCCCGAAAAGTAACCGTAATCCCGATTAGTAATGAAACGGGTCTCCGGCAAATGGACTGGGTAGAAGGCAATCGTCGCAAGGTAGATGCCGCGACGAATGGAAAAGTAGCCTACGTATACCTGCCTAACACGGGTGTACCGGGGTATGAATTTTTCAACCGGTATTATTATAGCCAACTGGATCGTGATGCAGTTATTATTGACGAACGCTTTAATGGGGGCGGTTTTGTGGCCGATTATATTCTGGATATGTTGAACCGTCCTTTGCTGAGTTACTGGAACTCCCGCGACGGTAAGCCTTATACGTCACCAGCTGCTTCTATTTACGGGCCTAAAGTAATGATTGTGAATGAGTATGCCGGTTCTGGCGGAGATGCCTTGCCGCAATTTTTTCGCCGCCGGAATCTGGGAACAATTATTGGCAAACGAACCTGGGGTGGCCTGGTCGGAATTTCAGGTTATCCGGTTCTGATGGATGGTGGTTCGGTTACTTCTCCCAGTTTTGGTATCTACAGCCCTGATGGAAAATGGGAGGTTGAGAACATAGGGGTTGCCCCAGACATTGAAGTAGAAATGGAGCCTAAGGATACACAAAATGGCAAAGATCCTCAATTAGACAAGGCAATTGAAACGGTTCTGGATCAACTCAAGAAAAACCCGGTTAACCGGCAGCCCGCACCAAAGCCAGATAACCGGGCAATAGTTAATTAAAATTTGTTTAAAAACCATAGCAGCTCACCCAGTTGAGCGAGCTGCTATGGTTTAAACAGACAAAGGAAGGTCAAAATACGCGTGTGGATTAGAAGCAGGCTACTCCAATTGCCTATAGCTTTTTTCTGAAAAAGGTTAACAAACTTTTTGCTTTTAAAAAGAACTTGTTTAGTCCGTAGGAACTAATACTTCAACCCGCTTATGAAAATTACTGCCGCGATTCGCTTAATTGAAAAAGCTCTTTCCCGTACGAATACTGCTCAGATTTGGGCTGATTTAGGCTGCGGAACAGGAACTTTTACCAGTGCTCTGGCTCAGGTGTTACCGCCCCAAAGCCTACTCTACGCAATTGATCGGGATAGCCGGTCACTAAACGAAATTCCTGAATACATTAAACAAGTTCGCATTCAGAAACATACTGCGGATATGAGTCAGCTGAAGATAGCCTTTCCCGGAATGGATGGTTTTCTGCTCGCTAATTCACTTCATTATATACCAGATAAAGCCCGTCTTATCAAAACCTTATCTGAATCACTGCAACCAGGCGGCCGGTTTCTGATTGTGGAATATGATACCAGTCTGGCCAATCAGTGGGTTCCTTATCCCCTCCGATTTTCGGCCTTAGGCGATTTATTTGAACCTTTTGGATTTCAGCAGATTACTAAACTTGGGGAGTATGCTTCACTATATGGCGATACTATGTACTCCGCCGTTATTAGTCGGTAATGAATCACTTTCCGGTTACTAAATCAGAAAAGACTTTTTCTTGTATGAAGACAACCGATTCGTATTCTTTTTAAGAAGAGGGCTTCATTTTTTAGGAAAAAAAAAGATATTCGCCTTTCTGGACTACGCCGCCCGATGGATTTGGTATGTGTCTGAACCCGGTAACTAGAACGAATCACTATGCTTCTTTATAACATTACCTATAATATTGAATATGCCGCCCACGATGAATGGATTCTCTGGATGAAGGATATTCATGTACCAGAAGTGTTGGCTACGAACCTGCCTATTGGCAACCGTATTTTTAAATTATTAACTGAAATTGACAACGGCGGAGTGACGTATTCTTTCCAGTATTTCTTCGCTGATATGGATGATTACCTGAATTACCAGAATAATTTTGCAGCCCGACTCGGTGGCGAAGTCGAACGCCGGTATAAAGGCCAATTCGTAACGTTTCGCACTCTTCTCCAGGAAGTAATCTGATTTTTAATATGAACGGGCAGAAGTAAGCTCCTTACTGGCATTCTTTTTAAGGGTAGATAATAAGAACGCATCTTCTGAACAACCTGTTCTGAAAAGGAAAGCTCATAAGCATGTGTTCTGCTTTTTATAATCAACGGAGTTCCGTAATTATTGCCGGAATGACGAGCCCATTTTTACTAAATAAGGGTATGGAACGGCCTGATTAACCTCCGTTTTTATTTTACCGGAGCGTTGGTTATCTTCCGCTTTCATACTTAATCAGTCTCCCATGCGACACTACTTCCTGCTTATCTTACTTCTAGCTAGTATCGCGGCCTGTCGACGCAAAACTACTCCAGCTTTATCAAAAGGGGTTTATGAATTTGTTACCGATGATCCGAATGCAAAACCTTTTATTTCTGACAAAAAAGGCGTTTTTGAAAAGAACGTGATGGTAGCTTCAGCCCATCCGGAGGCATCTGAAGTAGGAGCAGCCATTATGAAAAAAGGCGGTAATGCCATTGATGCAGCTGTGGCGACGTTCTTTGCTCTGGCGGTGGTACACCCTTCTGCTGGTAATCTGGGCGGAGGGGGCTTCATGGTATTCCGGGATAAGACGGGCCAGAGTTTTGCTCTTGATTTCCGGGAAAAAGCTCCTTATGCTGCTTTTCGAGATATGTATCTGGATTCCCTCGGAAATGTAGTGCCCAATATGGCCTGGCTGGGGCATTCTGCCAGTGGCGTGCCGGGCTCGGTTGATGGGATGGTGGTTGCTCACCAACGCTTTGGTAAATTATCCTGGAAAGAAGTGATTCAACCGGCTATTGAGTTAGCTGAGCAAGGAGTTGCCCTTACTGAAAATGAAGCCAAAGGGTTAAATCGTGTTCGGTCAGATATAAAAAAATATAATCCCGGCGAGCCTTATTTTCTTAAAATGGGTGCCGATACTACCTGGAAAACAGATGAAAAACTGATTCAAACCGACTTAGGAAAGACACTCCGCCGCATTCAGGAAAAAGGCCGGGCGGGCTTCTACGAAGGTGAAACCGCCCATTTATTAATCGCCGAAATGGGTAAAGCCAAGGCCCCAATCGTTCAAAAAGATCTGGACGACTATCATTCGGCCTGGCGGAATCCTGTTATGGGTACTTATCGGGGGTATAAAGTCATTTCCATGTCGCCCACTTCTTCGGGAGGAATTGCTCTGGTTCAACTCATGAAATTGGTAGAACCTTTTCCCCTGAAACGCTGGGGCTGGCATTCCGACTCAACTACGCAGGTGATTATTGAAGCCGAACGCCGGGTATATGCGGATCGGGCGAAATGGTTGGGCGATCCTGATTTCTTTAAAGTACCAGAAAAGGAATTACTACAGCCAGATTACCTGAAAAAACGCTGGAGTGATTTCAACTGGAATCAGGCAAGTGATTCAAAAGCAGTATCGGGTGGGGCAATTCCTGGCTATGAAAGCAATGAAACGACTCACTTTTCAGTGGTAGATTCGGAAGGAAATGCCGTTTCCATTACTACTACCATTAATAACGGGTATGGGAGCCGTGTGGTGGTAAATGGGGCCGGCTTTTTGATGAATGATGAAATGGAAGATTTTGCTGTGAAGCCAGGTGTACCAAATGTATTTGGGTTGGTAGGAGCTGAAGCAAATTCTGTTCAGCCCGGCAAGCGAATGTTGTCGAGTATGACACCAACGATTATTGAAAAAGAAGGGAAACTCTTTATGGTTGTAGGAACACCCGGGGGGTCAACGATCATTACCAGTGTTTTCCAGACCATCATTAATGTAATTGATCACGGTATGAGTATGCAACAGGCCGTGAATGCTCTGAAATTCCACCACCAGTGGTTACCCGATCAGACAACGTTTGAACAGGGGGCTTTCTCGGAAAAAGTGCTGTCTGGTTTACGGTCAAAAGGGTATAAAATCAATCCACAAGCTGGTACGCTGGGACGTATGGACTGTATTCTGGTATTGCCCGATGGCTCACTCGAAGGAGGCTCTGACCCGCGTGCTGATGATACAAGTGTGGGGTGGTAAAATCTCCATCTTTAGTGTTGAAAAGGCCAGACTCAGCGTCTGGCCTTTCTTGTCAATGGTTGGCAAATAATTAAACCACTTAAAATCATGAAAAAAATCCTGTCGATTCTGACACGCTTTGCGTTTTCGGCTAGTGCCTTTGCTCAATAGCCAATCCAAACAGTTAAGGTTACCAAGAAAAGTAGAATAAAAAGTTAGTAAACATACGATTACTCAGCCAGCTGCTGAGGAGAAAACGGAAGTAGTGGCCTCCACTAAACCGGATGTTAAGAAAATAACTAAAAAAGAGACCTTAAAAAGAGGATAAAGCTTTAAATTTTTTTAAATATATCAGCCTCATTTTGAATGTATTTTGAGCTTTTATGGCTGATTTAGCAAGAAATTAGGGCAATAATAAAAATATAGGGAATGATAATACGTTGACCTTATAAATACCGTTTTAATCTGTTTTTATACATCCTCAACTATCAAAGTCATGAAAATCCGGATGATGTTAGTCGCTCTGCTGGCTTTATCAATAGCTACGTTTGCTCAGGAACCAACGAAAGAAAAAGTGAAGAAAACCACGAATAAAGTGGGCGAGAAAGTTTCAACTGCAGCTAAAAACACGAGTCAAGAGGCTAAACATGTAGCTAAAAAGGTAGAATCTTCTACAGTAAAAACTGCTAATAGTACGAAGAAAGAAGTAAAAAAAGTAAGTAAGAAAGTGAAGAAATAAAACTAGAATTCTTACTTATTCAAAGTTAAAAGAGCGGCCCGAAAAGGCCGCTCTTTTGTTTAGTTAAGCTGTTGGAAAACGTAATTCAAAGGTGCTTCCCTGGCCAGGAATACTAATTACCTTTACTTGTCCTTTCATTTGTTCGGTTACATTTTTGACGTAATAAAGTCCCAGGCCAAAACCTTTTACATTGTGAATATTTCCGGTAGGAACCCGGTAAAACTTATCAAAAATGCGGGTGAGCTGGTCTTTGGCAATGCCAATTCCCTGATCGGTTACCCAAATAACGAATCGCTTGTTTTCAGTGAATGTATGAATGCGAATAAGAGGAGTTTGATTCGTATACTTAATAGCGTTATCTATCAAATTGTAAAGTACGTTACTTAGATGAACGGGGTCGGCCTGAAGAACAAACGGAGTGGCTGTTAAATCGAGCTCGATGACCTGATCACGAAAATGGCTGGCTACTTCCCGAATGATTTCATGAATATCAACAGGAACTAATTCTAAGGTTTGATAACGGGGGCGGGCCGTTTGCAGAACAGTATCGACTTGCTGTTTGAGCCGGAGTGTTTCCTTTTGAATAATCCCGGCATAATTGGCCAGACGCTCAGCTGATTGATTCGGTTTCTTCAGAACCTCCGTAGAAATGAGAATGGTAGATAGTGGAGTTTTAAACTCATGAGTGAGGTTATTCACAAAGTCCGTCTGAATTTCAGAAAGCCGTTTCTGTTTAAAAATTACCCAGAGAGCATACCCAAAGAACACAATCAATACCAGTACTGCCGCTGTGGAAATGGCCCAGAGGTTAAGTTGGTTGAGTAGGTAACTTCGTTTTTCAGGGAAGAAAACGCCAAAATAATAGTTCTGGCTTTTCACCTGTGGGAAAGCATATTTCAGGACCTGTGTAGTATCACAATTTAATGAATGACAAACAAAGCCACCATAGCGAATCTGGCTTTGTTCGCAGTCGTAAATACCATATTCAAAATTGGTTTTAATATCCTGACGGGCAAACTCCTGTTTTAAAAAAGCTTCCAGAGCCGAAGGGTCAATCCGGTCGTTAATCTGTACGGTATAATAATTAGCCGTAACGCGTTCAACGGGCCGTAAGGGTGGCCGATTAGGGCGGTTATTGAAATTAATAAGTCGACTACACACTACCCGTAGAGCAGACGTTACCCGCTGGTCGAAGTCACGATCTTCCAGATGATACGCCTCCCGAAACCAGTAAAACTGCACCGCTGCCAGGCTTGCTAAAAGCATAACAGATAAAATCGTGAATATACGCAGGACTCGGTTCGACATAGGGAAATCAGAAACAGATCACAAACATACAAGGTTTGCTGTTTGATTGTCAGCTGTTAACGTTTCGTTAACAGCTGATGGAGTTGGGTAAAAATAAATTCATTTTTTGGAAATCCTGAATTTCTCCGATCTTTGCATTCACTATGCTATTCTCTGCTCTCGTATACCGTTTAGACAATCATTCACGTCAAATGTTGAACCCGGCATTTGGACGGGAAAGTCGTATGGTTCCGAGCGAATACCCTGGTACCAACGGATGACTTAAGATTAAGTATCCTATACTCGAAGCCCGGAACTGTGTGTTTCGGGCTTTTTTGTTTCATATCAACTCTATGGAAACGATGATTTTCCTGGACGAATTAATCGTTCTGGTGGCGGATACTCAATTCCTCCGCGTTGCCAGAGGGTTATTTTCAAACGGAATCTTTATGGGGTTCCAGCGATACGCGGGTGCGAGCTAAGGTTTCAGGGTAATTGTTCTGAATGAAGGTAATGAGATGCTCACGAATGTAACACCGTAAATCAAAAGCTTCGCTTGAATTTCGGCAACCCATCAAACAGCGAATTTGCATACTGGTTTCGGTGAAATCAGTTACTTGTAGTACTTCTACCTTACCATCCCAGAGCGGATGGCTACGCACCAAACGGCTATATTCTTTGCGAATGACATCAATGGGCAGGGTATAGTCGGTATACAGAAAAACGGAACCTAGTAATTCCGAAGTCGTGCGGGTCCAGTTTTGAAAAGGCTTTTCAATGAAATACGTAATGGGCAATATCAGTCGGCGTTTATCCCAGATATTTACAACTACGTACGTAAGCGTAATTTCCTCAACCTTTCCCCATTCGCCTTCCACAATCAGCACATCATCTATTCGGATGGGTTGCGTGAAGGCTATCTGAAAGCCTGCTAGCAGGTTTCCAAGTGATTTCTGAGCCGCAAAACCGATGATAATTCCCCCAATACCAACTCCGGTGAGCAAGCTAGCCCCGATTTTACGCATGCTTTCGAAATTCAGCAAAATGATGGAGGAGGCAATAATGATGATGAGCGTGGTGAGGAATTTACGAATAAATTGAATTTGTGTGCGAAGCTTTCGCTCTTTCAGATTATCGGCTTTATTGGTGTCAAAGATGTAATAGAGATAATCTTCCAGAACTCGAACCGCTTTAATGATAATCACTGAAAAACCAAGCGTAATCAGAATTTCCAGTACCCGGGTTGCCACTATTCGGGTAGCCCGTTCGAGAATCATTAATCGGAATAACGCATTAAAGGTTAAAAGTGGAATAATATAGATAAGTACATTCTTGAAGTGGCGAATAATTGACCGGACGATGGAAGTTGGTAATTGATTGGTAGTCAGCCTGCGAATAACCGGAACAAGAATATATTTGATTGAAACACCTACCAGAATGGCAAACAAGATCACGCACCAATTCCAGACGAAATCAGGCATTTGCTTCGATAAATACTGTAGGAAGGAATACATCTCTCTTAATTGAATAAAACACGAGGCAGAACGGTAGGCAAGAGCTTAAAAAGTTTGTTCCACACGGGTTAACCGGATGCTTATTTTACTTGAGGGAGTTTACGCGGAATGGTGAAAATTTCCCGCTGGCGTCCGTCAATAAATCGAAAGCCGTTTCCATCGTAAAAGCCATCTTCTTCCAGCATAATCCGAACCGTTTTATTCCATTCTTCTATTCGCACGGCTACGTTCAACTCAATGGAATAAGCGGTGTTGGGGTAAAGCGGGTAGTCACCCGTGCCTGGTACTTTTTTCTGGTTATCCCACATGCCGATGGCTGGGCCCGCCGCGTGTCCGTGATAACCAATAGGGTGTGAATAGATACTCCCCATAATGCCTTCGCTTTCGGCTTGCTGTAGGGAGGCTGTCAGCATTTCATTACCTGTTTTGCCTGTTTTAAAGTGTTCCGTCAGAATATCCTGTAAACGATTACCCTGATCAAAAGCCTTTTTCAAATAAACCGGAATCTCCGTTTCACCAGGTTTTAAAATATAGGCGTGCTGCTGCTGGTCGGTGTTGAGGCGGAGATAGGTAATC
Source organism: Siphonobacter sp. (assembly GCA_047605205.1). Taxonomy (GTDB): domain Bacteria; phylum Bacteroidota; class Bacteroidia; order Cytophagales; family Spirosomataceae; genus Siphonobacter. Next base: position 33,706 of record JASGGE010000011.1, on the reverse strand, counting down.
CCGAAATCAACGTGCAGTAAGTCGCCCGGCAGGATTACCTGCGTACCCGGACGTTTGGAGAAGGTGCGTAAGTGATCAAATTTTTCTTCATCGGCCCGTTGAACATCAACGGTTGGGTGAAACCAGGTTCCCAAGCCCAAATCCGTTACGCGTTGACGTAGAAACCAGACAACATCATCAGTTGTCGTGACGCCAGGTTGTATGACTTTTTCAGAGAAAGCCTCCTGGATGATTTCGTGGGAAATCCGGCAAATTTGTGGATAAAGTACCATTTCTTTTTCCGTTCGGGTTTCCAGCCAGGCAATGGCTAATTTATCGGCTGACTGCAATCGGGCGTGAAACGTTTTGGGTAGCTTTTTCATAAGCTCGGCTTGCTCGGTATAGGTTATTCCGTCGGCATGACCGTAAAACCGGGAATAGTTTAACCCGATTTTCTTCGGGTTTTTCTCCTGAATCACTTTAATCAGAGCTTCCCATTGATCCGGATTTGCCGTTAAGTCCCATTGGCCTTTTAACAAGGTTCCAACATCATAGCGGGCAATGGCTAATTTTTCTAAGGGCTTTCCTTCGCCGGGGTCATAAAAAACCATAATCGTACGCCGACGAGCCGAAAGCCAGGTGCTGGGCAGCATCGTTTTCATAACGGGATCTTCGTTATACTCACGTGAGATAATCACCCACATATCAATTCCTTCTCTTTGCATGAGTTTGGGAAGCAGGTTTTCGAGGCGGTCTTCTAAAACCTCATCTACGATTGAGGCCCGGCTGCGTTCGTTAAGTACAACGGTTTGAGCAAAGGAAGACAAACTTAACAGGCAGGCAACAAGGAGCGGCAAAGCTGCTTTCATCGGTTGTTTTGGTTTAAATGGGATTCCGTTTCAAGATAGAGAGAATCTTTCAGATCTAAGAAGCGGCCCCTTGTCTATGGGGCTTATAAATGCAAAAAGTACTGTCCCGCCTGAAATATCGATACACAAAAAGCAGAACGAAGCTAAACAGGTTAGAAAGACTCAGGGTGCTTACTTTACGTTGAGTTTTAAACTATCGCCAGTCAACGAAGTTGAATTCCGGGTAGACCGACACGTGTATACGATCGTTCCCTTCGGCGAGGCCAAAGGAGACAGAATATCACCAGATGGGTAGTAGAGAGCTGGTAAATGCCGGGTGGATAAACGGTATTTTGAAACAAGCGTTCATGATTGATAGTTACTACCTTCGCCTTTCGATGATGACCAGGGGCACCTCTCATGTAATTAAAATTTACTATGAGCAAAGGCCGTATTGATTGACCCAACCACCTGCTTAACCCTGAGCAGATGCCTGCACAGAATATTTACCTTTATTTATCCAACATTCCTGTATCGATTTTTTAGGACTAGTCAAATGGGAATTTATCAAAAGTTTATAGTTCAATATTTGGTATATGTATATACGTAATTTAATTTAGCATTAAATATGATCAACCGGTTTCAGAATTTGATCATCGCATTTGTAATATATTAGACATTCGTTTTTATATTATTGATTTACCCTTAACACTTTATCACGTTATGACACAACTTTACATTCGCATCTCCAATAATATCCATATCCTGTTTATCCAGACAAATCTAGGCTTCTCTATTTCTCATTATTAGTTGCCATATATAAGCGGATAGCTGTATCCTAAATTCTTCTACAGGAGGGGAAAGACCTCTTTGTGCCTTTTTGTTTTTTCAGTTCAATTGATTCTTAACTATTAAATCATCTATCATGAAGAAATTTTTACTCTTCAGTTTTTTGCTACTGACGTTTGGGTGGATAGCCCAGGCTCAGGATCGGAGTGTGACGGGCATCGTTACCTCTTCCGAAGATGGAAGTGTTATTCCAGGGGTTAGCATTTCTATTAAAGGTAGTTCTGCGGGAACCACTACCGATGCAAATGGTAAATACCGAATTAGTGCTGCCAGTGGTTCTACACTAGTTTTTAGCTCTATTGGTTTCCAAACCCATGAAATTATACTGGGGACACAGTCTGTGGTGGACGTTAGGCTTTCGCCCAAAGCAACCGATCTGTCAGAAGCAGTTATTGTTGGCTATGGTTCTATTAAAAAAGCAGATATTACTGGGTCTATTGTTTCTGTCGCTCCGAAAAACATTGAAAATGTTCCGTTTACGTCGGTTGATAAAGCTTTGCAGGGGCAGGTAGCGGGTTTACAATCTTCTGCTGCTTCGGGGGCTCCAGGGGCTAACCAGGTAGTACGTATCCGCGGGATAAGCTCAATTAATGCCAGTAATGACCCACTTTGGGTTATTGATGGTATTCCGGTTAACTCTGGGCAAGGCTCGAGTTTAACGACAACATCAAACCTGCTGAGCACGCTGAATCCGAATGATATTGAGAGTATTTCTGTATTAAAAGACGCGGCTTCCCAGTCTATTTATGGAAGCCGGGCTGCCAATGGTGTAATTATCGTTAATACTAAAAAAGGGAAATCCGGAAAAACCCGCTACCGTTTTGATACTGAAATAGGGCAAAGTGACATTGCCTATCAAAATCCTAGAAGCCGTCCGTTAAATGCTTCTGAGTATTTTGAGGTAACCCGTGAAGGTCTTCTGAATGCAGGTTATTCAGAAGCCGTAACCAATAGCACTGTAAGTGGGCTGGGTGAAGGAAATGGTGTGGATTTTGACTGGCTGAATGCGGTGTTAAGAAAAGCTACTCAACAGCAATATAACCTGAGTGTTGAGGGAGGTAATGATAAGACAACGTTTTTTGTATCAGGGGGTCACCTCAGGCAGGAAGGCGTTGTAATCAATACGGATTACAGCAGAACAAACGGAAACGTTCGGCTTACGCATAAAGCCAGTAACAAACTGACTATTAATGTAAACATGAACGGTGGTTTTGTAAACCAACGCACGCCGCTGGGAGCCGGAGCATTTGGTAACCCTGTTTTATCCGCATTCTTCATGTTGCCCTCGCGGTCACCTTACAATGCCGATGGAAGCTACAACATTACTTCACTGGGAGGGCTGCACAATACGCTTGCCCTCGCAGAGTGGGATAAGCGTCGTTTAAGACAAACCTCCCTGAGAGGTAATGTATTCGCCGAATACGCAATTCTGTCTAACCTGAAGTTTAAAACCAGCCTTGGTGCGGATGTAAACCTGTTGGAAGAAGATCAGTACAACAACCCTAACCACGGTGACGGAGCTTCAGTAGGTGGCCGGGCATTTTCGTATTACACCCGTTACTTTAACTGGGTATGGACGAACACGCTTAATTTACAGCAAAAGTTGACTCATTCAGGCGACCTCATGCTGAATGCCCAGCTTGGGTATGAAAGTCAGGCATCAAGAGGTTATTTCTCTAGTTTGCAGGCACAGGGTTTCCTGCCTTTTCTTTCACTTTCCTGGCCTGCTTCTGGTTCTACACCTATTACCTCTTCTACTACTATTTCTGACTACACGTTTGTGTCCCAGTTCATTACGGGGGATATCAATTACAAAAACCGGTATGTAGTGTCGGGAAGTTTCCGGCGGGATGGTTCGTCACGGTTTAGCCCTAATAATAAGTACGGGAATTTCTGGTCAGCCGGGGTTTCCTGGAACGTTGACCAGGAAAATTTCATGCAGAATTTGAGCTTTATTAATCAGTTTAAATTGCGGAGTTCATATGGTGTAAACGGGAATGCTGGTATTGGTAATTACGATTGGCAGGCAGTATACTCAACTGGCTACAACTACAACCAGACTACGGGTATCGCCCCTTCCAGTGTAGGGAATGCAAATCTTACCTGGGAGTTGAACAAACCATTTAACGTAGGAGCAGACTTAAGCTTCCTGGGTAACAGAATCAACCTGACGGCTGAATACTATAACAGAAAGTCTGAAAACCTTCTGTTAAGTGTGCCTTTATCAGGTACCTCTGGTTTTACCACTGCTACCCGAAATATTGGGGCCATGAAAAACGAAGGGGTGGAACTGACTCTTAATGTCACTCCTGTACAGTTCAAAGATTTTAAATGGGTTATTGACTTTAACTATTCACACAATACCAATAAAATCACCAGCTTACCAAGTGGAAGTGACATTATCAGTAGCCCATTTATTTACAGAGTAGGTGAAAGTGTATACACGTATTATATGCGTGAATATGCCGGGGTAGACCCCGCTAATGGGAATCCATTATGGTATTCTGCTAGCGACCACGCCACTACGACGTCAACCTATTCCTCAGCAGAGCAAACGGTATTATCTGGAAAATCTACACTACCTAAGTATTTCGGATCATTTACTAACACCTTTACCTACAAAGGCATTAGTCTTGATTTTCAGTTTTACTATAATGCTGGTAATTATTCCCGTGAGGTTTATGGCTCTTATTACCTGGGAGCAGGCTACGGAGGTACTTACAATAAACTGGCCCGTGTGTTAGACAGATGGCAACAGGCAGGTGATGTAACGGATATCCCAAAGTATGTATACGGTGGTAATAACAACTTCCATAGTTTATCGACCTTCTACATTTTTAAAGGAGATTACATCCGCCTACGTAACGTTCAGTTAGGCTATCGTTTCCCTGCTTCACTTATTTCAAAAATCGGATTGAGCAGTGCCTTTATTTATGCACGGGGAACGAACCTTTGGACAATCGTGAAAGATAAAAATTTGCCCTTTGATCCAGAACAGGGAATTCCTACGAATACCACGGCAAGTGCTTTATCGGTCTTTATTCCTAAAACACTTACACTTGGTTTAAACATAGGTTTCTAATCTTTTAACATTTTAGAATTATGACAAAGTTCTTTAACTATAAATGGGTGTTAATGGCAGTATTAGCTACTGGATTAACTTCCTGCAAAGACAGTTTTATTGAATTGGACCCTCCTACCTCGATTACTGAAGACGTTGCGTTTTCCAATGAAGCAGGTATGGAAGGTGCTTTATTAGGAGCGTATCAGGGTTTGCGTGATACTGACGTATTTGGTCGGACGATTCCGGTATTAGGAGATTTGATGGCAGATAATATTTATGTATCTACAACAAACTCAGGTCGTTATACGGCTTATAATAGCTATACTTATGTTGCCAATGACAGTTACGCAACCAGCCTTTGGAACGACACCTATACGGTCATTCTACGAGCTAATAACGTCATCAATTCGACATTGACTACTTCAACAACAGTAGAGCAATACAAAGGTGAAGCATATGCTATTCGGGCCCTTTGCTATTTTACCTTAGTACGCTTTTTTGCTCGCCCTTATACCGATGATCCTTCAGGACTGGGAGTTCCTATTGTAACAACCTATGATCCAGATCTGAAGCCAGCACGTAATACGATAGAGGAAGTATATACACTCATTATTGATGACCTCACGAAGGCGTATTCAATGATGACTACCTATTCTAACTCATCACAGTTTAGTAAGTATGCAGCTAAAGCTTTACTGGCTAAAGTTTACCTGAGTCAGGGCGATAAAACAAATGCTAAAGCAGCTGCTCTGGATGTGATTAATAATGGCGGCTTTACCGCGGTTACCGCAAGCAATTATAGCTCCTATTGGACAAATGCTGCCGTTACGACAGATAAAGTTGAAACAATCTTCGAAGTATCTTCTGACGCGGTTGGTAATAATGCCTACGATGCCCTTTCTTATTTATACAGCCGGAATGGGAATTATGGCGATTTGCTGGCTCCTGATGAATTTTATGAGTCTTTTGAAGATGATGACGTCCGTAAATCATTGTTTTATCCTTCCGTACGGGGTGGGCTGGACGCTATTTATATTGATAAATATCCGGCTATCAGTGGTGACAGAAGTGATACCAAAGTATTACGTTTAAGTGATATGTACCTGATAGCAGCAGAAGCCTCATATCCTGATAATGAGACAGATGCCTTAACATATCTCAATTATATCACAAGCCGCAGAGGAGCTTCTACTGTAACAGCAACAGGAAGTGAACTTTTTGAAGCGATTATCACGGAACGTCGTAAAGAACTGGCTTTTGAGGGAGATCGTTATTTTGATCTGCAACGTCTGAAAAGAGATGTTACACGGGGAACAAATTATCCTACATCGGCTCGTTCGCTGGAATACAGTAATTTCAGAAGGATACTGGGTATTCCCGAACAGGAAACAAACTCTAATGCTAATATTGCGAGTCAGCAAAATCCGGGGTATTAATTAAGTAAAATTAAAAAAGCTCTCAAATTAACTTGAGAGCTTTTTTAATTTTAAAAGGATATAGGTTAAAGGAATCATTTTAAAAATACGGTTTTATGAGAAATATAGTCTTGATTTTTCTTTTGCTTGGAATCGTAATAAAAACATTTAGCCAGCCCACTGGTAGTTTGATGGATCCGGTGACGGGTAAGGTGTTTAATTCTGATAAATACTCAGAAGTAAAAGGTTCTCCCTTATTGTTTGAAGATTGGAAACCGGGCAATGCAGTAGTTGCTCAGGGAATATATAAGGGCATTGAATTAAAGTATGATGTAGCAGGAAATACAGTGCTTTTTAAAAACGGAGAGAATGCCTACGAATTTCAAAATAATGTACTGAGCTTTGTTTTAATGCCTAATAAAACGGATTCATCAAGCTATTTGATTTTTAAAAAAGGAATTTCAGCTCAAGACCTTCGTCCGGATAAATATGTGCAGGTATTAGCAGAAGGAAAAATAAGTTTATATAAGATCTATTTAAAAATGGAGAGCCAGATTAGTGAAATAAATCAGGGCGTTGTGAAGACATTTATCGATGCAACAAAATATCTGGTGATTAGAGGAGGGAAATCTGAGTATATAAAATTGACCAAAAAAGAAGTTCTGGGTTTGATGGAACCCCGGCAGGAAATAGAGCAGTATACCAAATCTATGAAAAATGAGAAGGATCTTGTTCAGCTCATCAAGTATTATAACGCCTTACCTTAATAAATACATGAAATGGCCCTTCTTTGAATATTTCCTCCTAGTCGGAGAGGCATAGCGAAACGTCACCAACAACGGCGGAAAATAAATAACGAAAAGCCTCAGAATGTTCTGAGGCTTTTCGCGTTAAGAATAATGCCTTAGTCACAGAGAATAAGCAAATTCTATCGGGCAATTTCGATTTTATATTTTTTCCCTTTCATCTTTTCCGGGCTGATGTTTTGAAGAAGACAGGCTATTTTTTCCCGACGGACGGCAGCGAAAGAACTAAAGTCCCTGACTTCAATCAGCCCTAAGTCCTCCCGTTCAAGCTTGCCTTTTTGTGCGAAAAAACCAACAATATCAATTTTGTTGAGCTTGTTTTTCTTGCCACCACTGATGTAAAGCGTTTGAAATTTTGGTGGGTCAGGCAATGGATTATTGGTTGGAATATCAATTTCTTCCCAGGAGGTATCCAGGTATTTAGGACGATTTTCGCTGGAATGCAAAATCAAATAACTCGTTCCTGAGGCGTGCATACGGGCCGTACGACCATTTCGGTGTACAAACTCATGTTCCTGTAAAGGTAAATGATAATGAATCACGTTTTTCATTTCCGGAATGTCCAGCCCGCGAGCGGCCAGGTCCGTAGTAATCAGGTAATGTACACTGCCATTCCGGAATAGAATCAGGGCCCGCTCCCGGTCGTCCTGGTCCATTCCACCGTGATAAAACGTTGTATAGAGCCCTCTTTTATTGAGTAATTCACTGGTTCGCTCAACTGCATCCCGGTGATTACAGAAAATCAGGGCTGATTCAGAACGAAGCGAGCAAATCAAATGAAAGAGCGTATCAATTTTATCCTTCTCTTTTGAAATAACAATTTTCATGGAGAGGGAATCTTTCGCTTTTTCTTCAGGAATGAAATTCAGAAGTGTAGGCGAACGAACGCCGGTAAATTCGGGAATCTTAATGCCGGAAGTAGCTGATACCAAAACCCGTTTTTTGAGTTGGGGAATATGCTCAAGAATAAAGGACATCTGATCATGGAAACCCAGATCAAGTGACTTGTCAAATTCATCCAGAATAAGGGTTTTAATCCTATCCAGAGCAAAGGTCTTACGCGTAATATGGTCGGCAATGCGGCCTGGTGTACCAATTAGCAAGGCTGGCGGATTACTCAGATTCTGAATCTCGGTAGCCATGGAGTGCCCACCGTAACAGACATTTACTTTAAAACCCGTAGCCATTTTCTTCCAGACCTGCTCAATCTGAAGGGCTAACTCACGCGAAGGAGTTAGAATCAGACATTGAACAGCAGATTGACTGGGCTTGAGAATATCAAGTAATGGCAGTAAAAAGGCCAGCGTTTTGCCCGAACCCGTGGGGGAGAGGAGCAGAATGGAGGGATCCCGCAGGATGGCATTATGAGCGGCCTCCTGCATGGGATTCAAAGCCTGAATACCGAGGTTGGATAAGGTAGTAGAAATCATGCCCTAAAGGTACGCATAAAAAAAGCCCTTCTCCCGAAGGAAGAAGGGCAAGTCTGTTATTAGGTGTTTGGGGGAAATTATAATGTGCTTTTCTTGGTGATTTTGAGGATTTGCACCGTTTTACCGTTGATATTCTTTTTCAGAATGCTTTTTACTTCTTGGCTGAAGGTGTATGTGCTGCCTGATTTAACAATAGGAGAAGTATAATATAATCCAGCACCTGCATCGATCGTATATGTATCGCTTTCATTTGTAAATCCACCTCCATTTAAATTAATAGTATAAGTTGCTGTTCTGGTTCCTTCTGCATGACCAATGTAAATGTAGTAGTTTCCGTCTGTGGCCGTTGTGGGCAATGTGATAGACTGAAACCCTTCTGTATTAGCACTATATAGGGAATTCGTTTGATCTACACTGGTAATATTACCATTACTGTCAAATTCTACACCTGTTAATAAATAGAGATCTAATTCAACTTTAGAACCAGCATTCCAGGTTAAATCAGCCTGAATTCCGCTCGTTGGTGCGGTGTCATTATCAGTAATGGTAACGGTACTGGTTAGGTCGAGTGAGGTTGTACTTAGGGTTCCACCTGAACTTACATTTTTTAGGGTGACAATAAGCGTCTTGCTACTCTCAATGACTTTGTCATCAATTACTTTAAAAATAAGATTTGCAGTGGTTGATCCTTTTGCTATCGTAATGGTGGTATCGTTGGTAGCTGTTGCGGTATTCATTAGGTAATCACCATTTAGTACGGCCGTTCCACTTAATGAAAATTGCAATACCAGATCAGAAGTAGTGGCTGAGCCAAAATCAAGGGCAAGGGTGATATTGCCATCTGCTTCAGTCACCGTTTTAGAGAGTTCGCTGAATTTGACAACAGACCCAGACGTTTCATTATCTTTCTTACAGGAGGTTAGCGAAGTTCCTGCGATAACCAATAACCCTACGTACAAGAGTAATTTTGAGTAGAATTTCATAATTTCCAGTGAATAATACGTGATTGTTTTACGTTCAGAAAACGGTATTTGAGTGTAAATATTGGCAAGAATAAACAGTGTATACGTATTTAGCTCTCAAAATGAATAAATTTATTTATAACGCTCAGGCATTCAACTCATGACAGAACGAAAACATTGAAATTACTTCTGGTGTTTTAAGGAAATGATTTTCCAGTTGAAATTTACATCTGAACTTCTTGTTATATGGCTATAGTACGGATTATTCTGCTTTTGTGTTGCACACTGGTGCAGGTTATTTATGCTCAAAATAAAGCGGTGGTGTTTCAGTCTGATTTTGGTTTGAAGGATGGGGCTGTTTCAGCCATGAAAGGAGTGGCCTATCAGGTATCACCTGAACTGAAGCTCTTTGATCTGACGCATGAAATTCCGGCTTATAACATCTGGGAGGCCGCCTACCGCTTACAACAAACGTCAGCCTATTGGCCGGCGGGGACGGTGTTTGTTTCAGTGGTAGATCCGGGAGTAGGTTCTGAGCGGAAGTCGGTGGTATTGAAAACAAAAAGCGGCCATTTTTTTGTAACACCGGATAACGGAACGTTAACGCTGGTTGCTCAGCAACTGGGTATTGAGCAGCTCAGGGAAATTGATGAGGCCAGAAATCGTCGCCAGAATTCTGCCAAATCCTATACCTTTCATGGCCGCGATGTGTATGCATATACGGGAGCACGTTTGGCCGCTGGAGTGATTACTTTTGAAGAAGTGGGGCCTGCTTTACCGCAACAAGTAATGGAAATCCCGTTTCAAAAGCCTGTTTTTACAAACGGAGTTGTAAAAGGGAACATTCCGGTGCTGGATATTCAATACGGCAACATCTGGACAAACATAGATGAAGAAACGCTCCGGCAGCTAAAGGTGAAGTATGGGGATGTGCTATCAGTCCGAATTTTGCACGCCGGAAAGCAGGTTTACGCCGGAAAAATGCCTTACGTACAAACGTTTTCTGCGGTTCCGGAAGGAAAAAATCTGGCGTATGTCAATAGTTTACTAAACCTTTCTTTTGCGATTAATATGGGTGATTTTTCCAAAACCTATCGGGTAGAAAGCGGTTCCGACTGGTTGGTTGAGGTTTGGAAATAAGGTTTTTGGTATGGATTTACTCGTCTACTTCCTGGTTCAACTTTGAGGTATGTTTGGTATCTTTCATAAATACATACACCAGCAACGAAAGAAATATGCAGCCCGTAATGTACCAGTAGAAATAGGATTCATGGCCGAGGTCTTTAAACAGTAGAGCTATGTATTCGGCAGTTCCCCCGAAAATAGCAACGGTTAGGGCATATGGTAAGCCCACACCCAACGCCCGAATTTCGGCCGGGAATAATTCTGCCTTTACCACCGCATTAATACTCGTATAGCCACTAACAATAATCAGAGCAGCCAGTAGCAGAGCAAAGGCCGCCCATTGCCCGGTAGTATGGCTAAGTGTTGTAAGCAAAGGAACCGTGCAAAGGGTACCCAGAATACCAAACCCTAGTAACAGGGGGCGGCGGCCAATACGGTCGGAGAGTAAGCCAAATAGGGGTTGTAATGCCGCAAAAATCAATAAGGATAAAAACGAAATCAGGGTAGACTGCCCTTTTGTGAGGTGAACCGTATTAACCAGAAATTTCTGCATGTAGGTTGTGTAGGTATAAAAAGCCAGGGTTCCACCCAGCGTTAACCCAATGACGGTTAAAACGGCCTGTGGATGCTTTAATAACTCTGTTACGGACCCTTTTTTCTCTTTTTGCTGCTCAAAAGCTTTGGTTTCATCCAGGTGCCGCCGCAGGTATAAAGCAATCACGGATAGCAGAGCCCCGATCACAAAGGGTATCCGCCAGCCCCATGCATGCAGTTGCTCTTCCGTTAGAAGAAGCTTCTGTAGAATTAACTGAATTCCCAGAGCAATCAATTGCCCGCCAATCAGTGTAACGTACTGAAAACTGGAATAAAATCCACGGCGATCGGGCGTGGCCATTTCACTCAGGTAAGTAGCCGAGACGCCATATTCGCCGCCAACGCTTAACCCTTGTAACAGGCGGGCTAGTAATAATAAAGCCGGAGCGGCAATGCCAATGCTATGATAGGTGGGAGTGAAGGCAATCAGAAGAGAACCAAACGACATTAGCAAGACCGACAGCGTCATGGAGCGTTTACGCCCGACTTTATCGGCAATGGTGCCAAATACCCAGCCGCCGATGGGCCGCATAAGAAAACCTACGGCAAAGATTCCTGCCGTATTGAGCAATTGGGCAGTGGTATCGGCTGAGGGAAAAAACGAAGCCGAAAAATACAAAGCAAAAGCGGAGTACGCGTACCAGTCATACCACTCTACCAGATTACCGATAGAACCACCGAAAATAGCTTTAAGTCGACGTTGCGAGATTGGAGTCATGCAAGCAGGGGAATTACTTCTTCAATAACACGATTTACAGCAGAATTCAAAAGTACTTGGTCAAAATCCATACCTCTGACGCCTATTTTTTAGGGTATGTGTAATTTTTTCTACGCTTTTTTGGTAATTTAGTTATTCTTGTCGGGAAATTAATTTACTGAAAACCAGATCTATAATTAGATATGGATAGTCAGTTAAGTCTAAATGCACCTGTCTGTTTAAACTAGCATAACTATTTCAGTTGTATTGATAGGATAACAGCCCCCAAAACTATGAAACGACTAGCCCACATGCTGCTTTATATCGGTATTGCAGTGACCAGTTTTACCGCTTGCAAGAAGAAATATCAAGGATCAGAAAAAACGGACGAGGCTTTAAAGCAAGAGATCAGCGAGACCGAAGTCCACGATAAATTAATAGAATATGCTAAAAAAATTGGTATTCAAACCAATTCTGAAACATCAGCCTTCGCGTTATTAACCGAAATAGGGTATGGCCATAAACCTAAATACATTAAGTACGTAGCAAAGACTATCGCGATTGATTCGGCGGAGATCCGTATTGCTGGCTGGAGCCTGGTACAAGGTGTTCCGATTGAAGATGCAATTAAAATCATGGAACCCCCTTACCCAGCATATGCTAAACTGAAAGAAGCCTATCAACGCTTAATCAGCGAAAACAAAACGGATAGTGCCCGAATAGTTGCCGAATCGTTAAATGCCTACCGTTGGGTGCACCGGGCTTCAGAAGGTTCGGCTCGTTTGGTGCTGGTAAATATTCGGGGGGCATATTTAGTAGGGATGGATTCTACGGGTCACGAAGACCTGCGGATGCGAGTCGTAGCTGGTAAAAAAGATCATCCCACGCCGCCGATGGATACATACGCTACCACGATTATTACGCATCCTTACTGGAATGTACCCCGAAGTATTGCGATAAAAGAGATGCTCCCTAAAATCCAGCGAAATCCGGCTTATCTGGAAAATAATAATATTGAAGTAATAGGCCGTGGGGGAAAACCAATAGATCCTGAATCAGTTGATTGGAGAAGCCTTTCCGTTAACAAGTTTCCGTATCGGTTACGACAGAATACCGGGGCGGACAATTCATTGGGCTTGTTAAAAGTAGAATTGAAAAATCCGCTCGCCATTTATTTACATGATACGAACGCCCGCTATCTGTTTAATAAAAACGAACGCTGGCGAAGTCATGGATGCGTGCGGGTACAGCGGCCAACAGATTTAGCTAACTTTATGGCAGGAGAGCAACTACTGGAGAGTGACTCGCTCGACGAATCAGGCAAAGAAACTCTTCCACCTACATATTATCCCTTACCCAAACGGGTGCCCGTTTTTCTGCTTTATCTCGGAGCGGATGTTAATGAACAGGGCCAGTTGGTATACTACAAGGATGTGTACGGATGGGATGCCTGATTGTTACCAGACGTACTGACGCCCGCCAGTAATGAAGATTTTTTAAGATAATTGTTTTCGGGAGAATACAGGAATAAACCCGCTCCGTTTTTCAGCAGATTAATTACTTTTTCGTGATCTGCATAGGAAATAGCCGGGCAGCCCAGGCTTCGGCCTAAATGACCCGTCTGGCGAATAAATGCTTCGCTCACATAATCGGCAGCATGCATCACAATCGCCCGATCAAAAGCATGATCGTTAATGCCTTTTTCAACGCCCTCCAGCTTTAATGAGAGGCCATGTTTCCCCTGATAAGTACCTAAAGTACGGTAGAAACCCAGGCTTGACTGATTGGAAGAATCCTGATTTGAAAAATGTTCGGCAAATTCCTGACCCGAATTTTTTCCATGGGCTACGTAGGTATTATAAAGTAGTTTATGGTTAATCAAGTCAATGATGTACAGACGTTTGCTACGCGAAGACTGACTGAAATCAGCAATGGCAACAATAGGCTGTTTGAGTTTCATTTTCTGAAAACCATACCAGGCACAATGAAAGGCCTGTTCGGAAAGCCCTAACCGATTCAGGTGTAGTGAATCATACAAAGCAAGCCATTCCTGCTTTTTAACGACTGAGGCTACGGTAACAGAATCTTTTGGCTGTAATTCAGAAGAAAAAGAAAGGGAATTTATGTGGCTAAACCCGAATGAAATGGCGACTACAAGGACCGTCAGCACCACTACTGCTAGTGATTTCTTCTTCATGTAGTATTCGTTTGGAATTGGTGAAAAAACGTAGAGCGTTTTACATCAAGAATACTGATTTTGAGTGTCGTTTAGGGCAAACCAACCTGTTTATAGATTGGTTCCCCAAAAAGAATCGTAAAGATAACTTACTCTAGTCCGGTTTTTAAAGGATTCCAGAAAGGTTTTGTTTTTACCTGCTTGTTTTCCCAGGCTAGTTCTTTCCGAAAAAAGCGATTTAAATCCACACATACTCGACTATCACCCCCTACATATACAATGCCCTTTCCTTGTGTAGGGCTGAGTAATGATGCTAACTCTTCACGTAATACATTAATTGGATTTAGAGGTAGCTGATAAAACGCAAGTGCTTTTTTGTTAGTAATATCAGGAAAGAAGTCCGCTGACTGTTCCGCATACATCAGGCTATAGATTTTTTTCGTCGAATCTAAATTTCTTTTAAGCTCATAGAAATGGGCTAGTGATGAAACGTCTCCGACAAATACATAAAAATCACCGGTAGTATCTATCGTGAAATTGCCGCGGGGACCAGCAAAGTAAACCATTTCTCCAACCTGAATGTCCTGAACCCAACGTGCTCCAACGCCATTGGAGTACGTGCAGATGGCCATATCTAGTATGCCTTCTTCGGGATCATACTGCCAGACGGAATAGGTACGAACCTTTTCACTTAAACTGGTTGGTATTTTCCCCGTAATCATTATACGCATGTGTTCGCCGGGCGTATAAGGCAATTGCAGGAGCTCGTCACCGGCTAGACGTATGTGATAAGTATGTTCGGCAATAAGGCATTTTTCGGTTAGAACGGCCTTTTTTAATAGCTTTTTGGCAATGTTGTCAAAGAAACTCATACGGAATGATTTAGGCTTTTTTGATGGCTACTGTGAGACCATAGCCAATAGGAAGAATAGTGCTGGAAAGATTTGGGTGTTGAGCAACAGCCTGATTAAAGCGATGTTGAGCCGCTACATACGGAAGCATACTATGGGGAATATCGTCGTCGAGGGTGGCCAGCAAACTATCTTCAGCAATAAAAAGGCCCCCCGGTGTAAGTAAGTCTACACAGTTATTAAGTATTTGCTGGTCAGTGCTATTTAGTAGAATCGAATCAAAATGGCTTTCTGATAAGCACATCAACTGATCAGAAGATTTCAAAATAATTGGTTGATAGTGAGATAAATTATGTAGGAACAGGCTATTACCTAATACCAGCATTTGCCTGGGTGGACGAATGGACAACAGAAGTGTAAGAAAACGGTTTACTTCTGTTAAGACCTGATGGGTTAGTGATGAATCATGGGCGTGCCTATCCTGGGCAGCATAGGTTTGTTCTATATAGGCAAGAATTCGTTCGGAGTTCATAATTAATTTACTGACAAGTGATTATGCTTGCAAAGCTCCGAATTCAATCAACAGAAAAGAATAGTCTATTAATGGCTTAAGGTGGATGAATCATGGAAAATCTTGCGAAAGGCCCCTGGACTATATCCACTCACTTTGGTGAATAATCGTGAGAAATAGTGGGGATCTTCATAGCCTACCTGGAAAGCAATTTCCTTAATAGGAAGTGAGGTATGATAGAGTAACTTACGGGCTTCCAGTACATTTTCATATTGAATCCAGTAGGAAAGTGAAAAACCTGTCCGCTGTTTTACGGTATCATTGAGATGATTTACGGTTATGTGTAAGGCTTCTGCATATTGAGCAGGACGTTTCCATGCAGCATAATGCTTTTTTACTAATTGCCGAAAAGCTTCCGTCAACCGGTCACCTCTGTTTTCTAGAGTAGGAGTAGAAGACTGAACAATCGCATCTAGTGAAACACTTAAAAGTGCATTAAGTAAGTACTGAATGGTACGTGACTGATTAGGCTTTTGGTATGCTTGCCAGAGAAGTTTACATAACTCAAATTGTGTATCCAGCAACTCGGGTGTAATGAGAAGCTGTGAAGAAACCGATAGTCGGTCTAGTGAAGAAATTACGTCAGGAAAAATCAGACTACTATCGAAGCCCATAGCCCAGCCTTTGTTCACCTGATAATCAATGGCACAATGAACCTGATTAGGGTGAATTAAACAGAAATTTGGGCCGGTAAAGGAGTACACCTGAAAATCAACCAGAATATTGCTCGAACCAGATTCGATGAGAAAAAATAAGTAATGATCGTCTCGGTGAGCTATCCATTTATTATGCCCTGTAGTCTGTAAATCAAGACCTACCTGATTGATGAAGAAACCAAATTTGGCTTCTTCATGAAGACTGAAAATGGGTATATCAGAGGGCTTATTCAAGAGGTAAAACGAAAGTAATTCAAAAATAATCGTGTTTTTGACTACCCATACAAACGCTAATAGGAAAATGTAGTTCAGTAACCTACTCAAAAAAACGGACTTATATTTCTGATTCCCGTGGGGCTTTTGTTCTTTTGTAGAGCGTCATACATCCTCTAAGCTAACTACATGCAACGTCGCAACTTCGTTAAAAATCTCGCGGCTACGGCCGGCGTTACGACTCTAAATGGTCTTCCTAACGCAGATCAGCCCTCTGCCAAAAACACATTCAAACTCAAATACGCTCCCCATTTGGGTATGTTCCAGAATCTGGGGGGAAAAGATATTGTTGGGCAATTGCAATTTATGGCCGACCAGGGTTTTACCGCTCTGGAAGATAATGGGATGACCGGCCGACCACCCGAAGAGCAAACCAAAATTGGCGATACCCTTACCAAACTTGGTATGGAGCTGGGGGTGTTTGTACTCAATAAGGGTGGAAACGGAGCCAACACACTAGCCGCCGGAAAGAAAGAATACATCGACATTTTTCTGAAAGGCTGCCAGAACGCCATTGAAGTAGCTAAACGCTGCAAAACCAAGTATACAACGGTAGTTCCGGGTGATTTTCATCGCGATTTACCCATTGGTATCCAGACCGGTAACGTCATTGAAGCCTTGCGTCGGGGTGCCGAAATGCTGGAACCGCACGGTCTTATTATGGTATTGGAACCCCTGAGTGATTCACCTAATCTCTTCCTGCGTACCTCAGACCAAACCTACGAAATCTGCAAAGCGGTAAATAGCCCGTCCTGCAAAATTCTGTTTGATATTTATCACATGCAGAAAAATGAGGGTCATATTATTCAACATATTAACTGGTGCTGGGATGAAATTGGTTATTTCCAGCAGGGGGATAATCCGGGCCGGAATGAGCCAGGCACTGGAGAAATTAACTACCAGAATGTATTCAGGCACATTTATAAAAAAATGAAAGAAACCAGCCGGGACTTTATTTTTGGTATGGAACACGGTATTTCAGTAGCGGGAGCCGAAGGTGAAAAAAAGCTCATTGAAGCTTATAAGTGGGCAGATAATTTTACGGTATAGTATTTACCTTAGGATAAAAACAAAAACGCGACAGTTATGAACAACTGTCGCGTTTTGTTTTCAGAGCACACCGTTTTGAGTCAAAAAAGTAGACATACGATAAGGATTGAGCAGTTTATTTAATCATTATTTTTTATTTGATTAAAAAAAATAGATAAAAAGCTTGTTTTTTTATTTGGTTTGTGTTGACTTTGAAACATGAACCAACTTTCTCCTGATGCTGCTGTCCTTTTTGTGGACATGAACAGCTTTTTCGCCAGTTGCGAGCAGCAGGAAAATTATTACCTGCGGGGTCGCCCTGTTGCTGTATGCGTCTATACCGGAAAAAATAGCTGCGTGATTGCTCCGTCCATTGAAGCAAAAGCCAGAGGCATTAAACTGGGTATGCGGTTGAATGAAGCCGTACGGCTTTGCCCTGATCTTATTCCGGTTCAGACACATCCCGAACGCTACCGAACTTTTCACCGGGCCATCATTAAGGTTTTAACAAAATATTCTGATCAGGTTATTCCGCGAAGTATTGACGAAGCCGTGGTTATGCTCAGCAATCATCGGCTCATCTATCACGATTTAGTGCAGGTAGCTGAACAAATCAGAAAGGACATTTTTGCGGTGGGCGATTGGCTGAAGTGTTCCATTGGTATCGCTCCGAATGCATTTTTGGCCAAGTTGGGTTCTGACCTGATTAAACCCAATGGACTTACCGTCATTACCCGCGAAAACATTGATCTGATTCTGAATCAACTGGAATTAACGGATCTGCCCGGCATCGGATCTCGAATGGCCCGCCGATTGAATCAGGCGGGTATTGAGTCGCCTTTACAGTTACGGTATGCCGATCCTGCCTTTCTGAAATCGGCCTGCCGGAGCATTGTCGGCTGGCATTGGCACTTGCGGCTTAACTTCTACGAAGTGGATGCCCAGTATACACCCGCATATAAAAGCATGCAGGCCATGCGGCATTTGTCACGTGGCCAGCGACAGTCAGTGGACACGCTTCGTGAAATTTTATATATGCTTTGTCAGACGCTTGAGCGACGCATGGTAAGGCAGCAGGTATTTTGTAAAACGGCTTTTTTCTGGGCGAATTACGAAGAAGGGCGGCGTTATCAGGATGAAATGCATTTTCAAACACCTCTTCAGGATGGAGTAGAACTCTACCGGCTGATTCTCAAACGAGCCGAAAAGTATGTTGAGCAGCATCATTCCGCAGAAACTTTATTGAATCCGGGCTTAGTGCTGATTGGCGTTGGCGTGCATCAGTTCATTCCTGATGAAATGATACAATACCACCTCTTTGAAGACAACGTGCGAAAAGACACCTTACGTAAAGTCTATCACGAGCTCCGGGAAAAGCACGGGTATCAACGCCTGATGCGGGCCATGGAAGTAGCTGAAAAAGCGATGGTAACGGATGTCATCGGCTTTGGTTCCGTAAAAGACATTCACGAAGAGCAGGATATTTTTAGTAGGCCGAGGTAACTAGCCTGGAGAAATCAGACTTCGTCTACGACACATACAAGCAAACGAATATGCTTTGGGTGAATACCTACACTCTTAAAATCTTCTCCATTTTCTTCCCTTTCGCTAATTTGTCAATCAGCTTATCTAAACATCTGATTTTCTGCATTAACTTATCTTTCATTTCTTCTACCCGATAGCCGCATATAAGCCCCGTAATTTTGGAAGCATTGGGGTGAATTTGTGGAGCTTCCGCAAAAAAAGTTTCAAAGTTTGTTTTTGTATCAATTTGTTGCTGCAACGATTTCTGATCATATCCGGTTAACCAGCGGATGATCTCGTCTACCTCTTCTTTCGTGCGTCCTTTTTTCTCTGCTTTGGTTTGTAGTGTGGATAAACACTCGCAAATGACATCTTAAAAACCCTTGAATTGTCCATTATTCGTAGCTATTGTTTGATGATCTGCTAAAATATAAATTCTTGATAGTTGTTAAATATGAAAGAGCAGGGTTATGCCATCGGTACGGAGTATGTGCAGAAATTATAGATTTTATCAATATCATAATGTCTATATGAAAATAAATACTGTTATAAAGTATATATCAATTATTAAAATTTAATAAATATCACATTAAAATTTGTATCTTATCTTTTAAAAATACATTATTGTATGTAAAAATAAAAAGACAACTAAATATTCTCGTTCATTTACTTTTATTACGCTAAAACCATTTCTACATTATTTCTTTTTGGATGTCATAAAAATGATGATACCCTACAGGATTTGAATGATACGGACGTAGCAGTAGTAAAAGAGTTAGAATCCTTACCAAATGAAATTGTTCACATTAGTTATCGAAATCTAAGTGCTAGTCAAAAAGCATTATTATGGCAACGGCATTTATCAAATGTAATGGATAACTGGGATCTGACAACTGAACAAAAAAATCATATCGCTAAATTACAAAATTTGGTATCTAAAACACTTTTTAGTAGAGTGGGTACAAAGGAACTCCAGGATCAAATGGATTCTTTCGTTAAAGAATGGTATGATCCTGCTATTGCTTCTGGGCTTTTTACACAAATAAATTTAGTAAAAATAAGTACTATTAAGGGAATAGGGAATGGTAATTATAGTGGTAGAGTTCTTGTAGGTGATTGTGTTTGTTATTACTCATTAAGTTGCGGTTTGTTATCATGTATTGATAATAAAACATGTTCAGAAGGATTAGAAAACCCTTTTGACTGCGGTATTCTTGGGACATCTAGATGTACTGGAAAATGTGAATAATTAAATTGGATGAGCATGTACATATAACATGCTCATCCGTACTGTATTTTTAACATTAATAACTTGATGATGAATTTTAAATCACATAAATACGATATTTACATATTTGTTCTTTCTTGGGTGCCATTTTTTTTAATAGGTCATTTGAAAGCGTATATTGGCTGGTTAATTTCGCTTATTTTATATCTATTTTATTACTATTGGATAGGTACACTTAGAGTAAAGTATTTAAAAAATAAGTATATAAACGATATCGTTATTTTCTTATCGGTAGTAGGCATATGTCTGTTTCTTTATATTGATGCAGGCCATTATTATTACCCTGGGATAGGGCCTGTTATACTAGCTTCAGGTTTTTTGGGTTACTTTTTAGGAAGAAACAAAAAACCATTAGCTGGATTAAATGCAATTTTAATGGCATTGCTAATAGTAGTATTATGTGCCTGGTATTATTTGTATTTGCCCCAATATAATTATAAAAAACTTACCACACACATTGAATATGACGGTTTAAAAGGACAAAAACCAGTTCTGGAGTTTCAAACGCTAAATGGCACTGTCGTTCCTGCTGATACTTTCAAAAATAAGGTTGTATTGTTAGATTTCTGGTATACCGGTTGTGCTACGTGCCTGGTTAAACTGAAGTACTTTGAAAAACTGAAGCAACATTTTTCAAATCGGGATGATGTTTATATTACTAGTGTCAATGCTGGTCATATAGACAGTAAGAGCAAACTATTAAAGTATATATCGGATAAAAATATAACATTTTCCATGCTTTACGATGTGAATGGTCTGTTTGAAAATAAATATAAGATTGGTATTGATGGGTATCCAGTAGAAATTAGAATCGATAAGCAGGGTTATATTCGACAGGTTCTCTCGGGGACATCTTCTGAGGATATATATCTTACTGAATCTATAGAATTTGTTAACTCACTTTTGAATAGAAAATGAACAATACTATTTTGATAGTAACGGCTATAATTTTTTTACTTTCATGTAAAAGCAAAGAGCCTGTAATAGAATTTCAAAAAACAAAGTCTACTTTTACATCCTTTGGTCTTAGAAGGGAATGTAACCAAGTAAGTACTTATCAAGTTTTCACCTAAATTAAGCTCGAAAAAACTTCTTGAACCTCATTCTGCCTACTATGCTTTTATTCACAATATTGAATAGGTGATTAATTTAAAAATTACGGTGATAGATCAATCCACAAATATGAACGGCAGACCTATTATTTTACGTTTAAGAAGGATGTTTAATAACTATAAATTAGCTAAATAGTTTAAGTTGATCCTATTGACCAATAGGAAACTTCAAACAAAGAAATCACGGGATCAGGGTATTTCAGGGGATGATGCCATACCTTTGAGGCGATTTAGATTTTCATACCTCAGCAACCATGATATACCGCAGATTTGGCCGTACGGACTGGGCCGTTTCCGAGATGGGTTACGGCATGTGGGGCCTTGCCGGCTGGACGGGCTCCGATATTGAAGAAGTTACTGTTTCCTTAGATCGCTCTGTCGAATTGGGCTGTAATTTTTTTGATACAGCCTGGGGATACGGAGCCGGAAAAAGTGAAGAAATTTTGGGCGGTCTTATCAAACGTCACGCGGATAAACGCCTCTATGCGGCCACGAAAATTCCCCCCAAAAACTTCAAGTGGCCTTCTAAGCCTGAGTATACATTACAGGACTGTTTTCCGGCCGAACATATCATTGAATATACGGAGATGAGTCTGAAGAATCTGAACGTCGAGCAGATTGATCTGCAACAGTTTCACGTCTGGGAAGATGCCTGGGCCGATCAGGACGAATGGAAAGAAGCCATCCAGAAACTTACCAAAGAAGGCAAAGTAGCTCACTGGGGCATTTCTGTGAATCGCTGGGAACCTGATAATGTTCTGAATACGTTGAAAACGGGGTTAATTTCTTCCGTGCAGGTTATTTACAATATTTTTGATCAGGCTCCCGAAGACAATCTATTTCCACTCTGTAAAGAACTTGACGTCGCCGTTATTGCCCGTGTCCCCTTCGACGAAGGCACCTTGACTGGCACGTTTACAAAAGAAACGACTTTCCCGGCTGACGATTGGCGTTCAACGTATTTCGTGCCCGAAAACCTCAATGCCAGTGTTGACCATGCCGATGCTCTTCGGCCCCTCATTCCGGTGGGGATGACCATGCCAGAAATGGCCTTACGGTTTATTCTTAGTAATCCAGAGGTTGGGACGATTATTCCGGGTATGCGGAGAATCAAAAACGTAGAAGCCAATATGACTGTTTCGGATGGTGTGGGGCTGTCGGCCGATCTACTAGCTGAATTGAAAAGCCATCGCTGGGATCGTACGCCTACGGAGTGGAGTCAATAGCAGGAAATCTCTTTCCGCAAAAAGCTAATTTGGGGGTATATATGCCGTCCGAACGTCTGTTAATATAGTACAAGAATTGACTACATGAAAAAAGTCGTCACCTTTGGCGAGATTATGCTCCGGCTCAGTACGCCAGGATTCGCCCGTTTTGTTCAAACAACCAGTCTTAATGTCAATTTTGGCGGTGGAGAAGCGAATGTCGCTGCGGCCTTAGCCTATCTCGGCGTTCCGGCTAGTCACGTTACGCGTTTTCCGGAGAATGACTGGGGGTATGCTGCTGCTGCTGCTTATCGGAAATATGGGGTACAGACTGATAATATCCTTTACGGGGGAGATCGAATCGGAACGTATTTTCTCGAAATGGGCTCGATGATGCGGGCTAGTCGTATTATTTACGACCGAACGAATTCTGCCTTCGCCACACTTGATTCAAAAGAGCTCAATTGGGAGCAGATCCTGGCAGATGCCCAGTGGTTTCACTTTACGGGTATTGCTCCGGCTATTTCAGAAGGAGCCGCCATTGCCTGTCAGGAAGCGATTAATGTAGCGAATCGACTGGGGGTGAAGGTTTCGGCAGATGTTAATTCCCGGAAAAACTTGTGGAAGTGGGGCCGTTCTGCCGCTGAAGTAATGACGGAACTAACCGCAGGGTGTGACGTTATTGTTTGTGGAAAAGGTGATGCAGAAGAGTTATTCGGAATTGATGCCCGAGGCCATGATTTCGTAGAGGTTTGCAAAGAGGTTCAGGGGCTTTTCCCCCGGGTAAAGAAGATTATCAATACAAAGCGGGGCTCGGTTTCGGCTTCGCATAATACGCTGATGGGCCGTTGCTGGAATGGCGAGAAATTGCTTCAGACCATTACCCACGAAATGGTACCAATGGTCGACAGGATCGGTGGCGGGGATGCCTTTCTGGCGGGCTTTATCTACGGTCAGATCAATGGTTTTGATGATCAGAAATCCATTGATTTTGCTACCGCAGCCTCGGCCTTAAAGCATAGTGTGGAAGGGGATTTTAACTTGGTATCCCTCGCTGAAATCGAGACGGTCATGAGCGGAGACACCAGTGGAAGATTAAGCAGATAACAATCGTTTACGGTTTTGAATTTTCTGTTCCTGAGAACCAGAATAAAAATCGCAGACTGAAAATAGATAACTCAATACATGGCAAGTTTCACTCGCTTACAGGTATATCAAATTTTACTGGAAAATCCGATTATGCCGATTTTCCACCATAATGACGTAGAAGTTGCCAGGAAAATTCTAACGGCTTGTTACGAAGGCGGAATCCGGATTTGCGAATTCACCAACCGGGGGGATTTTGCCCACGAAACCTATTCAGAATTACGCAAATTCGGTAAGAAAAACTTTCCGGAAATGGTAATAGGAGCCGGTACTATTATGGATGCCGCTTCGGCTACCTTATTCATTCAGTTAGGAGCTGATTTTGTTGTTGCTCCGGTTTTGCAACAGGAAGTTGCCATTACCTGTAATCGCCGTAAAATTGGCTGGATGCCTGGTTGTTTTACACTTTCTGAAATCTCACAGGCTGAGGAATGGGGAGCTGAAATTGTAAAGTTATTTCCGGGACAGGCGTCATCTCCAGAATTTGTGAAGGCTATTAAAGGCCCCATGCCCTGGACGGATATTGTCGTGACGGGTGGGGTAGAGCCTACCGAAGCTAGCCTGAAAAGCTGGTTTGATGCAGGTGTTCGTGGGGTAGGAATGGGCTCACAACTTTTTCCTAAAAAACTGGTTGATTCCGGGGAATGGCAAAGCATTACCCAAAAGGTCGAAGAAGCCGTTCGGATTGCCAAAGCCTTAAAAGCGTAACAATTCACGAGGAGGGGTAAATTCGGCTACGTATTTTTGTGGCCGGATTAACATCTTATCGTGTTTAAGTTACTCGTTTCTTTCTGAATTCCCTGAAAACCAGCTTCATTTTCTTCGTTACTAGCTTTATCGGTTCCATTGATCCCGGGCCGGTTAATCTTTCTGTTATACAGTCTGTTTTGAGACGAAATTTCCACACTACCTTGTGGCTTGGCTTAGGTGGAGCGTTAGTTGAAATTCCGTATGGCTTTCTGGCCCTGCAAGGAGTTTGGCAGGCGGTACAAATCTTATCCTGATTATTCAATTTCTTCGCCCTGAAGCTGTTTATCATACAGCTCTTTGTAAAGTCCTTCAAGGGCAATAAGATCCTCGTGAGTGCCCTGCTCTACAATTCTGCCGTCGTTTACCAGCACAATCTGATCGGCTAGTTTGGCTGAAGATACCCGATGACTAATAATCACCGAAGTTCGATTGGCCATAATGCCCTTCAGATTATTCAGAATAGTGGCTTCGGTTTGAGTATCTACGGCAGAAAGGCAATCGTCCAGAATCAGAATTTTAGGTTCACGGGCAATGGCTCTTGCAATGCTTAGGCGTTGTTTCTGCCCCCCTGAAAGAGTTATCCCTCGTTCGCCAATTTTGGTATCAAAGCCCTCTGGGAAATCCATGATATTACCGTATAAATCAGCATCTTTGGTAGCTTTTATTACTTTTTCCTGCGATAATTCTGGTAAACCAAAACGAACATTATTAGAGATAGTATCTGAAAAAAGGAATACATCCTGCGGAACGTAACCCATTTGTTTTCGCAGATCATGTACTTCATACGCCTGAATAGGTACGCCATCAATTCGGATTTCCCCAGCGGTGGTATCGTACATGCGGGTTATCAGGTTGGCTAATGTACTTTTACCGGAACCGGTTCCACCCAAAATGGCTATGGTTTCTCCGGCTTTTACGTGCAGGTTAAAATCGTTAAGAGCAGTAATACCAGAATCCGGATAAGTAAAGGTGAGATTCGTGAACTGGATATCACCTGAAATTTCCCGCTTCAGATTTTCAGTTGAAACAATATCGGTTTTTTGCTGAAGAAATTCGTTAATCCGTTGCTGTGAAGCGGCTGCTCGCTGAGTTTGAGAGGTTGTCCAGCCCAGAGCCGTTACGGGCCAGGTTAACATGTTTACGTAGATCAAAAACTCGGCAATATTTCCGGGGGTTAGCTGGCCTGAGATTACTTCCTGCCCACCTACATATACGCATAATACATTGGATAAGCCAATCAGTAAGAAAATAAGTGGGGTAAAAAGAGCATCTACTTTTGTCAGGTTCAGGGACTTATTGCGGTAGCTTTCTGAGGCTGCATCAAACTGCCGGGTAGAAAATTTTTCCTGAACATAAGCCTTTAATACCCGAATACCAGAGAAGGCTTCCTGAGCATTCGTAGACAGCTGTGATAAATTTCGCTGAATTTCTTCCGAACGCTTATTTATAATGCTCGACACAAAGAAAATACTCACCGAAAGAATGGGTAAGGGCAGTAATACGTAAACGGTCAGCTTAGGGCTTACGGAAACCATATAACTAATCACCATCATAAAGAGGGTAATCAGGTTAAGGCCGTACATAATGCTGGGACCAATGTATACCCGAACCTTTGACACGTCTTCGGAGATACGAGCCATTAAGTCTCCGGTATTATGTTGGCGATAAAAGCTTAGTGGAAGGGTTTGATAATGAGCATAAATCTCGTTTTTTAAATCGAATTCCACCAGTCGGGACATGACAATGAGTGTCTGCCGTACCAGAAAGAGAAAGAAGCCTTTCAGTAAGGCCATTGCCAGAATCAGCAGTCCATAAATGAGAATAGTAAAGGCGAAATTCTGGTACATCGTTGCCTGTACTTTGGTTCCGTCGAAGAGAAAATATAGGTCAATCGTTTCCTTTACCAGGTCAAGAGCATGCCGAACAATCTGAGCCGGAATAATCCCGAACAGGTTTGAAATGATGGTAAACAGAGTGCCCCAAAAGAGCATCCCTTTATATTTCCAAAGGTATTTGTTGAGATAAGTGAGGGATTTCAAGCGTGTATGCGTTCAGTTTTCGGTTTACAGTTTTCAATTAACGCTCCTGTAGCGTATATAACATTTTACTGAAGACTGAAACCATGTTCAGCAAACAAAGTTAACCAGGAAAGGTTCGTGTTGCTAGAAATGAAGGGTACGGATGAGCCTTCATCGTCTCTATAGAGTAAAATTGTTTGAAGGAAAATCAGGATACCCGCGTTCGGATAGACAAACCTGAACGATGATTTTTGAAAGGTTAATCCTCAAACCAGCCTAATAGACCAGCATCCTATATTCATCCAAATGAAAACCCTGTATGCCCATCATCCCGACGACGTAAAACACTACGATACTGAACGCCTGCGGGAGCAGTTTTTGATTGAAAATGTCATTGCCGATGATCAGATTCAATTTACGTACTCACATTATGACCGATTTATGGTGGGAGGAGTAAAGCCGGTTCATGAAGAAATTTTTCTTCCTACGTATGATGAATTAAGGGCTACCTTTTTCCTGGAACGCCGCGAATTAGGAATTATCAATGTCGGAGGGCCGGGGATTATAAGTGCGAGTGGAGAACGCTACGAAGTAAATAAACTGGATGCTGTTTATCTGGGAAAAGGCACTACTAACGTCAGTTTTGCTAGTGTGGACTCGGCAAATCCTGCTGTTTTCTATTTGGGTTCAACCCCGGCACATCGTATTTGCCCAAATGCCAAACTTACGAAAGAAGGGGCAACGCCTACCAAAGCTGGTGCTTTGGAAACGGCTAATGAGCGGACGATCTACAAATACATTCACGCGGAAGGCCTGGAATCGTGCCAGTTAGTAATGGGCCTGACCATATTGAGTACCGGAAGCATTTGGAATACCATGCCCTCACATGTACACGACCGTCGGATGGAGGCGTATTTCTATTTTGATGTGCCACAAGGTCAACGGGTGTTTCACTTCATGGGGCAGCCCCAGCAAACGCGTCACCTGGTTGTAGATAACTATCAGGCTATTGTCTCTCCGCCCTGGTCGATACACTCCGGAGCGGGCACCTCTAATTATTCATTTATCTGGGCGATGGGCGGCGAAAATTATAACTACGCTGATATGGATCCTGTTGATATTAAGGATATTCGATAGATTTTGACGGGCCTCCATCTAACAATATAGTAAAGCCGGGAATATTAATTCTCGGCTTTTTTCATGAAATGGTTAGGAGTAGTTTTTAAAATCTACGTCTTTCAGTTTCTAAACGACTCTAATCTTCGGTATGAAATTCATTTTTCCGGTATTGGCGGCGGCTGGTTTAGTGATGGCTGCCCATGTTTCCACTCTCAACCCAAAACAAGAACTTGTTTTTGCGGAAAAGCAATTAACCCTGGCTGATGAAGCCCGGAAATCAACCGACCTGATTCCGCATTCGCTTAATGCCGACGGCTCGCTGCGGGATATGAAAACGGAGTGGTGGTGCAGTGGTTTTTTCAGTGGTAATCTTTGGTATCTCTACGAATATTCAAAGAATCCTAAAATGAAGGAACTGGCTGAAAAATGGACGGCTCCGGTAGCAAAAGAACAATACAATACCCACACACATGATTTGGGTTTTATGCTGTATTGTTCCTTCGGAAACGGCTACCGCCTGACGAAAAAGCCTGAATACCGGGATGTATTATTGAATGGAGCGAAATCATTAGCTACCCGGTTTGATCCGAAGGTAGGGCTTATTAAATCCTGGGATGGCTTTAAAAGCCGGGATGGTAAACGATATGATTATCCGGTTATTATTGATAATATGATGAACCTGGAGTTTCTGTTCTGGGCCGCCAAAGAATCAGGGAATAAAATCTACCGGGATATTTGCATTACTCATGCCGACAATACGATGAAAAACCATTTCCGGCCCGACGGAAGTAGCTATCACGTGGTTTGTTATGGCCCGAATGGAGAAGTGCTCTTGCAAACGACGCACCAGGGCTATTTGCCTGAGTCGGCCTGGGCACGCGGGCAAGCCTGGGGATTGTATGGATATACGGTTATGTATCGGGAAACCAAAGACAGGAAATACCTGGATATGGCTCAGAAAATTGCGAAGTTTTACCTGAATCATCCTAACCTGCCTGCCGATAAAATTCCATACTGGGACTTTAATGCTCCTAACCTTCCGAACCAAGAACGGGACGCTTCAGCCGGAGCCATTACGGCTTCTGCTTTGCTGGAATTAAGTCAGTACATCACCGGAGCTGCCAGCAAGGAATATTTCAAAGCCGCTGGGCAGATGCTAACGAGTTTATCATCACCTGCATACCGGGCTAAACTCGGTGAAAATGGTGATTTCATCCTGAAGCATAGTGTCGGTCATAAAACGGGAGGCTCTGAAATTGATGTTCCTCTGGTTTACGCTGATTACTACTATATTGAGGGCTTAATGCGATATGATACGCTAAAGAAAAAAGCTTCCAAGTAGGCATAGTGGTAAGGGGCAGAGGCGTAACGAACCGTCCTTACCTAAAATGATGACCTTCCTCACTACGTACGAATTGTTCCACGAGAAAAACGAGTTAACCTTCAGCGTACATAACTTACTATACGTTTTGTTGAATTAATGATTTGGTAGATGGGAAATTATCATGCTGTAACCATTAAGGATATTGCTCAGAAGTTTAATTGTTCCCCTTCGACAGTATCCCGGGCTTTAAGTGATCATTATTCAATCAATGAACAGACCCGCAAAACAATCTGTTCATACGCTGAGGAAGTAGGTTATCAGCGAAATTCAATTTCACTGAGCTTACTCAACAAGGCCTCGGGCTCGCTCGGTATTATTGTCCCCACGATTAGCAGTTATTATGAATCTTCCATTATTGAAGGGCTGTTTTCTGTACTACAGCCGCTGGGTTATTCTCTCCATGTGTGCGTAACCAACGAGTCCAGCAGTTGTGAGATTGAATATATAAACAAACTATTGGCCAATCGGGTAGAAGGTATTTTTCTATCAATTGCTCAGGAAACGTATGATCGTTCGTATTATGAGCATCTGGAGAATGTTGTGAAGCGAGGCGTACCACTGATTTTTATTGATCGGGAGTGCGAACGCATTTCGGCCAGTAAAGTCATCGTGGATGATTATCTGGGGGCTTACGCCATCGTAGAGCATCTGGTGGCCATGGGTTGTCAACGAATTGCTCATTTAAAAGGGCCTAATGGCATAACTGTATCCCAGCAACGATTCAAGGGCTATATCGACTGCCTGAGAGACTATAACCTGCCGCTTGACGAAGAGTTAATCATTACCACAGATTTTAATATTAATAGTGGGGTGCTTCCTACACAGCAACTGCTTGATTTACCTAATCCGCCCGATGCCATTTTTGGTGTGAATGATCAGATTGTGATCGGGGCAATGCGGGTTATTCAGGATCGAAACCTGAAAATTCCTGAAGACATCGCTCTGGCCGGTTTTGACGATTCTCCTGTTTCGGCCTTTACGTACCCGTCCTTAACAACTTTGGCAAGACCAGGCCGTGGAGTAGGCCTGGAGGCTTCTCAGCTTTTTTTGCGGCAGGTAAAAGGAGAAACCCATACAGAAACGGTTCGTTTGCCTTCGCATCTGGTTGTGAGAGAGTCTTCTTGTCGCTAAGCAGACCATCACAGTAAGTTTAAAAGTAGAAACGGAACACCAAAGGTGTTCCGTTTCTACTTTATTAATAACCAGGGTTTTGTGTAAGTGTTGGATTCAGCACAAAAGCCGTAGTAGGTACTGGAAAAATGCGGCGGTAGGAATTAGCATCTGTTTTAAACCCCCATTTATCTTCGTATTTGCCGAAACGGATCATGTCGTTACGGTGCCAGGTTTCCATTGCAAATTCCCGGTTACGTTCCTGATACAGATTATCTAACGTTACACTTGTCCACGCTACCGAGGTTGTGCGGTTAGACCGAACCATGTTCACTAAAGAAAGTGCTGAATGGCCTAGCGTTGCCGTGCCTCCTCGTAAAATGGCTTCTGCTTTCATCAACAAAATATCAGAGTATCTGAATACGGGCACATCATTATTCTGATTACGGGAAGTAGACGTATTATCAGGATAAAACTTGATGTTACGGTAGCCCATGTTCCAGGCAATCTCGTCGTTTCCGCAATCAAATGCGGTAGTACTCTGACGCAGAATAATATCTGGCGTTAAGTTAACCTGATAGGTATAGGAGTCCCCTCCGTCTGAACCCGTGTAGAACTGGTCATATCCTTTTTTGGTGGTTGTAACCGTGATAGGCGTAACGCCATCATTCATATACTGTAAACCGGTTAACCACTGGTCATTGCGAATATCGTTTGCGTCATTAAAGTTGGCGTAAAATTCAGGTAAGGTACTTTCTGCGGCACTGGGTGTAAAAGGTAAGTTAAACTTGGTCCGTTCCGAACGAGGCACATCATACCGGGCGTGATACATATAACCATTCGTTCCACTCATTGACGTGGCTGCGGGATCATAAGGAATGGCAAAAATGAATTCCTTCATGGTAGGGCCATTGGTTGGATAGAACATTTGCAAATAAGAACTCCGCGGTTCGATGGCATATAATCCTGAGCCAATAACACTATCACAAGCCGTTATGCAATCGCTATAACGAGCTGTTCCGGTATAATATTCGGCGTTCAGATACATTTTGGCCAACAAAGCGTACGCCGTGAATTTATTCATGCGACCGTACATTAGTTGTCCGGCAGAGCGGCTTAAATAAGGCAGAGCCGCTTTTACCTCACTCTCAATGAAATTAAATACCTGAGCCCGCTGGGTGGTAGGGTGTGGTGTAAAATCGCCGTATACTGTATCAATGGGGATATTGCCATACAAATCCATCATCATGAAATACGCAAAAGCCCGTACCATTTTCAATTCGGCCAGATTACTGGATTTAGTGCTTGTACTAGCCGGAATAGTCTGATCCAGAATAGATAATGATTGGTTGGTTACTCCAATGATACGTTGTAACCAGCTCCAGCAGCTAGCTGTCCAGGGGTGATCCTTGGTCCAGGAGTGATAATGCAACATCATGTAGTTCTGGTTATCGTACCAGTTTCCCCCACGGGCAGGTAAAATGGCTTCATCTGTGCTTAGGGTTTGCATGAAGAAATAATCCAGCGAAAAATTTCCGCGTAATGCTGCATACGGTGGCCCGGATGCCTGAATAAACTGGGCACTGGTTTGCGGAAAAACGTCGGGCGTGAGCTCTGTCGTAACAGGCACATTAATGTCATGGCAGGCCAGGAGTGTCCCTAGCAATAACATGAGAATACTGTATAAAAACTTGTTCATGAGTTTCGCGTATGGAAATTAGAATGACACGTTTAGACCAAACAGCAGTGTGCGGGTTTTGGGATAGAAATTGTTGGAATCTATACCTGGTGCCAAACCACCCTGATTGATTTCAGGATCAATACCTTTATATTTTGTGATGACAAAGGCATTGTTTACGGTAGCATATAGCCGCAAAGAACGAATCGATGGGTTTAAATTTTTGAAGTTGTAGCCCAGCGTAGCATTGTCGAGCCGTACGTAGCTACCACTTTCAATAAATCGGGTAGAATAGCGATAGGCATTTACATCACTGATTGACTCATTGGCTACTTCTTTCAGAATATTAGTATATTGAGCAGTAGTCGGACGAAATAGATCAGCACGGGTAGCGTTAAAGATTTTGTTGCCGAATACCCCTCTGAAGAACACATTCAGATCAAAGTTTTTGTAACGGAAGCTGTTCGTCCAGCCGACCAGTAATTTGGGCTGTGGGCTGCCTGCATAATGATAATCTGTTCCAATAGAGGGTGAGGTAGTCAGGTTTCCACTATAATCTGCATATTGCGATATCCCCTGATCATTTTTACCGGCATATTGTAGCGTAAAGAACTGACCCAGTGGCTTGCCAGACTTCAGAATTTGCAGCGTGCTACCCGTTTGTCCACTACCATCAGGCTGGGTTAATCGTAATGAGTCACCCCCCGAAAACAGCGGGTTCGTCAGGCTGGTAATCTTGTTGGTGTTATGGGCGAGGTTGATCCCGGTATTCCAGCTAAATGCTCCTGCTTTAACTACTGTTGCGTTCACACTAATTTCAATACCTCTATTATTCATACTACCACCGTTTGCTGTAATGTTGCCCGTTGGAACCTTCGCCGGATCCACGCCATAGGAGTAAATCATACCTGTAGTATTTTTATCATAGACCTCAACGGTACCGTTTACTTTTCCCCGCATAATAGAGAAGTCTAAACCGAGGTTCGCCGTTGCCGTTTTTTCCCATTTCAAGTCTGGATTAGAAGCTTGGGTAGGCCCATACGCTGCCGTTTGCACACCGTTGTAATAGAAGGTTCCTAAACTTCCTGAAATAAACTGGGCGGTATAGGCATTAAAGCCAGATGAATTCCCGGTTACACCGTAGCTAACCCGCAGTTTTAAATCATCAAATAGCGACTGGCTTTTCATGAATGATTCCTGATTAATTCGCCAGGCAGCCCCTACCGCCGGGAAATAACCCCAATGGTTATTGGCCCCGAACACCGAACTACCATCCCGACGAATTGACGCTTGTAACAGGTAGCGGTCGTTATAGTTATAGTTCAGGCGGAAGAAATCAGAAATCAGTTTTGTTTGCTGATATACCCCATCAGAACCGAAACTGATCCGGTACGAAGAAATGGCGTAGGGGTTACTCAAAGCCAGGTTATTATACCCGATGTTATCAACGGGGAAGTTAGTACTGGTGGTCTGAAACCCATCACCATATACATTACCTTGATATGAATACCCTAAGACGGCATTAATAGAATGTTCTCCAAACGCTTTATTCCAGGTCAGGAAACTTTCAACAATTTTGCTGGTATTCTGGTAGGCACTTCGTAGAGCAGAGCCATTAGTGCCAAAATTAAGCAGTGATTTAGTGGCTGGCGGATCAGGGTTATTATAGAAGTTGGCACTGTTATACTGGCTGTAATAACTTCCGTAGTATTCCCCATGCAAAGTGCTCAGCCGCTGATACGATACGTTCAGGTTATAGCTTAAGCCAAAGGGTAAGTTTACCTGCGTTGAAAACAGGCCTGTCAGGTTATTACTCTTGGTATTGTCCTGACCATTTTCAATCATGGCTACCGGGTTAAAATAGCCTGTGTTAGTAAAGTTTTCGAAATACGTACCATCCTCGTTCTTAATTGGCGAAACTGGTAAGTGATTTACCGATTGCAACAATACGTTATTAAGCAGTGGCGTATTACTGGCATTACTGCTTGAGTTGGTAATGGTTAAGCCAAATTTTACCTTGTCTTTTAGTGCATATTGCTCCATCGAT
>JASGGE010000010.1:0-47541 GCA_047605205.1 Siphonobacter sp. | reverse complement strand
GAGATTCTGGAGAAACACAAAGTTGACGCCGTTTTGCCAACCATGGGAGGCCAGACGGCGTTAAATTTAGCTATTGACTGTGATAAAGCCGGAATCTGGAAAAAATACGGCGTACAGATCATTGGTGTAGACATTAAAGCGATTGAAACGACGGAAGATCGGGAAAAATTCCGGTTAAAAATGTTGGAACTGGGCGTTGGGGTTTGTAAAGGCCGTACGGCTCGTTCCTTTCTGGAAGGAAAAGAAATTGCTCAGGAAGTTGGTTTCCCCCTGGTCATTCGTCCTTCGTATACGCTCGGTGGTACAGGCGGAGGGTTCGTGAACGACCCCAAGGACTTTGATGAAATGCTAAACCGAGGGCTGCACGCTTCACCCGTGCACGAGGTGCTAGTAGAACAGTCCATCCTAGGGTGGAAAGAATACGAATTAGAGTTGCTCCGCGACGGAGACGGTAACTTTATTATCGTTTGTTCGATCGAGAACTTTGATCCAATGGGTGTCCATACGGGGGATTCCGTAACCGTTGCTCCTGCAATGACCTTACCCGATACGTTGTATCAAAAGATGCGGGATATGGCGATTTTGATGATGAACGGAATTGGGAAATTTGCTGGTGGCTGTAACGTACAGTTCTCGGTAAACCCTGAAAATGACGATATAATTGCCATTGAAATCAACCCCCGGGTATCACGTTCTTCAGCCTTGGCTTCAAAAGCAACGGGGTATCCAATTGCCAAAATTGCGGCGAAAATGGCCATTGGTTACCGTCTGCATGAGCTGATGAATCCCGTTACGGGCAGTACATCGGCCTTTTTTGAACCCGCTATTGATTACGTAATCGTAAAAGTACCCCGCTGGAATTTTGATAAGTTCAAAGGCTCCGATCGTCGCTTAGGGCTTCAGATGAAGTCTGTAGGTGAAGCCATGGGTATTGGGCGTAATTTTCAGGAAGCTCTTCAGAAAGCTTGCCAGTCGCTGGAAATTAAACGAAATGGTATGGGGGCAGATGGTAAGGAACTGACCGATCAGGATGCCATCCTGAAATCACTCGTGAACCCTTCCTGGAACCGATTGTTTCATATTTACGATGCCTTCCGTTTAGGAATATCCTTTAAGAAAATTCAGCAACTCACTAAAATTGACCGCTGGTTCCTTTATCAGGTAGAAGATCTGGTTCGTCTGGAAAAGGAAATAGAGAAGCATAACCTGGCTACTCTTCCCAAAGAATTGCTGGAAGAAGCCAAGGTAAAAGGGTTTGCTGATCGGCAGATTGCTCATATGCTTGATTGCCTGGAAAGTCAGGTTTACGAAAAGCGTAATGAGCTTGGAATTAAGCGGATTTACAAATGCGTAGATACCTGTGCGGCTGAATTTGAAGCAAAAACACCTTACTTCTACTCAAGTTTTGCGAGTGGTTCCGAACAGAGGGATAACGAGTCAATCGTTAGTGATAAGAAAAAGGTAGTAATCCTGGGTTCGGGGCCTAACCGGATTGGTCAGGGAATAGAGTTTGACTATTCCTGCGTGCACGGCGTATTGGCTGCAAAAGAGGCAGGTTATGAAACGATCATGGTCAACTCGAACCCCGAGACGGTTTCTACTGACCCCGATATTGCCGATAAACTCTATTTTGAGCCGGTCTTCTGGGAACACGTATACGACATTATCCAGCACGAAAAACCCGAAGGTGTAATTGTGCAGCTGGGTGGTCAGACGGCATTAAAACTGGCAGAAAAGCTTTCCAAGTATGGCATTAAGATCATCGGAACAAGCTACGATGCTCTGGATCTGGCCGAGGATCGGGGGGCCTTCTCAAGTTTACTTCGCGAGTTGAATGTTCCGTATCCCTTATTTGATACCGTTGAAACGGCCGATCATGCGGTTGAAGTAGCCCGTAAACTAGGGTATCCGCTGCTGGTACGTCCGAGTTATGTATTGGGCGGACAATCAATGAAGATTGTGATCAACGAAGAAGAACTTGAGCAGCATGTTGTTGATACGCTACGGGATATTCCGGGCAATAAAATCCTGCTGGATCACTTCCTGGAAAATGCAATTGAGGCTGAGTCAGATTCCATTTGCGATGGGGAAAATGTGTACATCATCGGGATTATGGAACACATTGAGCCCGCAGGTATTCACTCTGGCGATTCGCATGCGGTGCTACCGGCTTTTGATTTAAGCGAAAATGTCCTCAAACAGATTGAAGAGTATACCAGGAAAATTGCGGTAGCCCTCCAAACGAAAGGCTTACTTAATATTCAGTTTGCCATTAAAGATGAAAAGGTATATATAATTGAAGCAAACCCACGTGCTTCGCGTACGGTGCCCTTTATCTGTAAAGCGTATCAGGAGCCTTACGTGAATTATGCTACGAAAGTAATGTTAGGGGAGAAAAAGGTAACGGACTTCACGTTCAATCCAGTTAAAAATGGGTACGCTATTAAAATCCCAGTGTTTTCTTTTAACAAATTCCCCGGTGTTAATAAAGAGCTTGGGCCGGAAATGAAATCGACGGGTGAAGCTATTTACTTCATCGAGGATCTGACGGATGAAGTGTTTCAACAGATTTATGGGGAGCGAAACCTGTATTTGAGTCGCTAATCATAGTATGGTATTGATGCTAAAGCCCTCGTTTTCAGACGGGGGCTTTAGTTTTATTGGTAAATATGGGGTGAAATCTTCTTTAACAACCTTAAAATGTGGGGTTGCATGTCAACAACAAAAGAATTGAATCGGGGTACTAGGTAGAGGAATAGCTTTTTCACTAAACTAAGGCAGTAATCGGTCCATCCACGACTGTTATAGACAGTCACAAACTGCATTCTTATGCCTTATATTGAAACGGCTCCTGGAGTACAGGTTTTTGTACAGGACTGGGGGCAGGGCGAGCCACTCGTTTTTCTGCATGGCTGGCCGCTCAGTCATGAAATGTTTGAATATCAAACCAATCAGTTAGCTAGCCATTACCGTTGTATCTTAATCGATCGTCGGGGGTTTGGTCATTCTGATAAACCCTGGGCTAATTATGATTATGATACCTTGACAGATGATTTGCATGCCGTGTTAGAAGCCCTTGAGCTGGAAAATGTAACCTTGGTTGGTTTCTCCATGGGCGGAGGCGAAGCCATTCATTATTTTGGCCGTCATCATGGCGACCGGGTTTCTAAGTTGGTATTACTCGCTCCGGCTGGGCCTCGTTTGTTAAAAGCCGATGATTTCGAAGAAGGGGTCGATAAAGATACCTTTAATGAAATGATTGAGGGAACAGTTTCAGATCGGGCGGCTTTTCTGGAAGATTTTTCGAAGAAATTCTTTGGTATTACCTTACTGAGCAATCCGGTAAGCAGTAAGCTGGCCGAATGGTTCCATAGTCTGGGGATGGCGGCGGCTTCAAAGGCTACGGCAGATTGCGTCGTTACGTTTAGTCAGGCAGATTTACGTGAAGATGTAGCGAAGATTAATGTGCCAACGTTAATTATTCAGGGTACTGCCGATCAGATTGTTCCCTTTGCTATTTCGGCTCAAGTATTGAATGAAAGTATCTCGAATTCGCAGCTCATTGCTTATGATGGAGCTCCGCACGGTTTTTTCTATACGGAATGGCCCCGTCTGAATCAGGATTTGATGGCCTTTTTACAAACGCCTGTATTAAACGAAATCCCTGGTACAGTCTGGTAAACCAAATGACTATGTCCTTTTTATTTAGAAGTGGCGAATGGAGTTTATAACCATTCGCCACTTCTAGTTTTATATGGAAAAAATACGGAATAAACAGAATCGGTCCCCTCATCCAGTATTTCAAGAACGTTCGTTCCGCTGCCTCGTTAATCAAAATGTTTGAAAATGTGTTTGGCTTGTATATAAATAAGGTATTTCCACCTTTCGAGGCGGTAAATTCAGGCAAGAGAGGGGAATAGTTTGGTCGCGAATGGGTAAATCTCACCTGGTCATTTTAACGTTCACAGATTTTCGGAAGATAAGAAATGCCCCAAAATTGGGCGTTAACAGATCACCTAATCTACCATCCTGGTTCAGTTAAAGGTTTAATGGCCCAAATAGGCATTCAACGGTTTAGGTATTGTTCGGATGCGACGTACCTTTAGGGTATGAATCAGCTTCTTGAAATTGCAAAACGATTGAATGCACTGGCTCAGGCGGGGCTTACGTATTCGCCAAATGCGTACGATCTGGAACGGTTTGAAGAAATCCGTGAAATCAGTGTGCAGCTTTTGCATGAATTAAGTAATGAACCTATTGAAAAAATCGCTCCACTCTTTGCCAGTGGAGTAGGAGAATATCCAACACCTAAAGTAGACATTCGGGCGGTAGTATTTCGGGGAGAAGATGAAATTCTGATGGTTCAGGAAAAAGCAGATGCTCTTCGCTGGACCATTCCCGGTGGTTGGGCCGATGTTGGTTATACGCCCTTTGAAATCGCAGTCAAGGAAACTCAGGAAGAAACCGGGTTGCTTGTTAAACCGATTCGACTCTTGGCTGTCTTTGATAAACGGGAACATCCGCATCCTCCACAACCCTGGTACGTCTATAAATTTTTTATCCGTTGTGAAGTAATGGGTGGAACGTTACGTGAGAATATCCATGATATTGGTCAGGTTCGCTGGGTAAAGCGAACGGAACTTCAGAATATTCCGTTGTCAGCAGACCGCATAACGGCCTCGCAGCTTGAATTGATGTTTAATTTTGTAACAAATCCGGACGCTGCGGCGTTATGTGACTAATCACTTTTCGGCTTGGCCGATATTTGGTTTTGATCAGATATGAAAATACTCTTCAATATTATCCTTATTTTTCTGGCGATCAGTTTCATCTTTCCCTGGCTGGTTCGCTGGATTTTCCGAATGTTTCTGGCCGACCAGTTTTCAAAGGCCGAACGCGATTTTATTCGCGAAAAACAGGCTCAAAAAAAACGCGAAGGCAAAATTAAGGTAGATTACGTTCCACCGACTAAAAAAGGGTATGAAGGTGGAGACTACATTGACTATGAGGAAATTAAGGAATGAGTACGGCTCAAACTTTGTTGCGTGATCTTACCCGAAGGCTTTGCAATAGGTATGAACCGAGTGAAGCGAAAGCCATTGCGTATCTCGTTTTAGAAAAACAGTATGGACTAAGCCGAACCTCCATCCTGATGGACGTTGAGGTTTTTGATTCCGTAGCCGGTATTGCTACTCAGCTGGAGGCAGGCGAACCTGTGCAATATGTACTGGGGCAGGCAGATTTTTATGGTCGTAGCTTTCTTGTTAATACCTCTGTCTTAATTCCCCGGCCCGAAACAGAAGAACTTGTCCAGCGGGTATTAGCCAAATTGACATCAGTACCAGGCCCTGCATTACTGGATATTGGCACGGGGAGTGGTTGTATTGCCTGTACACTCGCTGCCGAGCGGCCGGATTCTCAGGTAACAGCCTGGGATATTTCAGCTGAAGCTCTGGCAATGGCTCAACAAAATGCGGAACGTTTGCGGGTACAGGTTGACTTTAGGCAACAAAGTGCGTTGACTATACCACCTGATAATCAGGAGTTATATGACGCAATCATTTCAAACCCCCCTTATGTAACCGAGTCGGAATCAGCCGAAATGCTGGATCACGTCCTTAATTTTGAGCCTCACATAGCCTTATTTGTACCCGACCATACGCCTTTATTGTTTTACGAAGCCATTGCCCACTACGCCAGCACGCATTTAACTAGGACCGGTTTTTGTGCTGTAGAAATTAATCAGGCCTTTGGAGCAGAAACGGTAGAGACCTTTCGGGCGGCGGGATTTTCACGGGTAAGCCTGGAGCAGGACTTATCAGGTCGGGACCGGATGGTCTTGGCGTTTCGGTGACCTTTTTTGTTTGTTAGAAAAATGGGTTAACCCTCTGGTTTAGAAGTACCAGCCTCATTGTATAGAAAAAGCGGTTGTATTTCCTGCCAGTAAACTCTATTTTCGTCACCCGACTAAAAATCGCTTCATTTTATGCCTGATTTGCAATATACCCGGAAGGTCAAAAGCATGTTTAGTGAAATGAGTAAGGTAGTAGTAGGCCAGGAACACCTACTCAACCGCTTACTTATTGGCTTGTTTACCGGTGGGCATATACTGCTAGAAGGGGTGCCAGGTTTAGCCAAAACACTGACTATCAATACACTGGCTAAAGTATTGGATCTGGATTTTCACCGTATACAGTTTACCCCCGACTTATTGCCCGCTGACTTAATCGGAACCATGATTTTCGACCGCAAGATGGATGATTTCCGCGTGCGGAAAGGCCCCATTTTTGCCAACCTGATTTTGGCCGATGAAATTAACCGGGCTCCGGCCAAAGTGCAATCTGCCTTGTTGGAAGCAATGCAGGAAAAACAGGTAACCATTGGGGATGCTACCTTTTTGCTGGATAAGCCCTTTTTTGTCATGGCCACCCAGAATCCGGTTGAACAGGAGGGTACCTATCCCTTACCAGAAGCTCAGGTCGATCGCTTTATGATGAAGGTATTTGTGGATTATCTGGATAAACTCGACGAACTAGAGGTAATGAGGCGAATGACCAATATGGAAGCGGTATACGAAGTAAAACCCATTTTAAGTAAAGAGGATATTTTCGGCATTCGTCATGAGGTTAATCAGATTGCTATTTCTGAAACGCTTGAACACTATATCATTGAGCTTGTTTTTGCTACTCGTCGCCCGTTGCAATATGGTTTGAAAGACGAAGCTCGGTATATTCAGTTTGGGGCTTCGCCTCGGGCAACTATTGCTCTGAATCTCGGAGCAAAAGTACTAGCCTATTTTGACGAACGAGATTACGTATTACCCGAAGATATTAAGGAAATTGCTCCGGATGTATTAAATCACCGAGTCTTACTGAACTATGAAGCTGAAGCCGAGGGCATTACTAGCTTACAGGTAATTGATTCCATCTTACGTCGGGTAGCCATTGGAAGATAGAAAGGAAGAACGGCTTGGGCAATCCCCAAGCCGTTCTTCCTTTCCATCTTCTAACTGACGGTGGGTAAGGGTACGGCTTCCGGGGTTAGTTTAAAGGCCCAGGTATTACCCACACTTGGCCGTCATTTTTTGCAATACTATATCGCTGAGCATCCTTTTTTTCGTAGATAATGTTATCTGAAAATATAGATACTTTAACATTATTAGATTTTATGAAAACGTACCCGTTTGTATTACTCTTAACAGGACTGCTGTTTGCCTGTGGAAGTGACGAGTCGAAGACCGAAGCAACTACTGAAACGGTGGCTTCTGCTTCTAAAACAGCTACCTTGGTTTTTCTGGATAAATCACAAAGCGTTAATGCTAATCAGGAGTTTGTAACTCAAAAATATGGCCGGGTGCTGAGTGAACTGGTTAAAAAAAATATGATTGAACCACAGGATAAACTCGAGGTGTGGTTAATTCATGAAAATACGGCCAAAGGCAAAGCTCTGGAGCTAACGTTAAAAACGGAAATGCCGAGTACGGAGGGAATGAGTCCGACGGATGTTGAAGCCGCTCAAAGCAATTATGATTTGTCCCTTCAACGCGAACGTTTGAATTTTACAAATCAGATATTGGCTCAACTAAAAACTCCTAATGACTCAAAAAGTAGCGAACAAACGGATATTCAGGCGAGTCTGGGGGCCATTGAGGAATCGCTCGAGAAAGGCTATACGGTGAAAGCGTATTTCTTTTCAGATATGGTGGAAAGTATGAAAGAAGCCGGTCGGCGGGATTTACATCAAACGCTCCCTCATTCTTCCCAACAGGCTGATGAATGGGCCAAAGCAGATGCCGCTAAAATCAAAAGTAAGTATCCGGACTTAACGGGGGTATCCGTGGTGATGGTCTTGCCTTTTGAACCTACTACCTCTAGTAAAGTAAATAATCCCGTCATTACAGATTATTGGAAAACATTCTTTAAATCTCTTGGCGTAGCGAGCGTGGAAGAAACAAATTAATTCACCTGCATACTAAATGGAAAAAAGCCGATCTTAATAGGAAGATCGGCTTTTTTGTGATGGAGGAGTTATTTTAACATTACCGCCTTAGGTTCTGAATAATCAAAAATGGTCAGGTAAAGCGTGGCTTTTTTCGGAGCATTTTTAGCATCCCGGTAATTAATTTCAATGACATCAATAGTTCCCCGGCCATTTGGAGCATTCGGGGAAGCATAAGGGAGCGTTCCTGTTTTTTTGTAGTCCACCAGTTTTCCCTGTGGATCACGAAGCAAATCCAGATAGGTAGTCAGGTTCTCATATTCACCCGCAGGACTCGTTCCGACTTTAACGGGTTTTTCCCGACTTAGTCCATATTTAGGGTCAGTAGAAAAACCAGCTAGCTTCAGTAGAGGCTTGCGGTTGGCTGGAATCGGAGCCGGGTTCGTGCAATTTTCTACTTTTAATTCTGCGGGTTGCAAGCCGTTAGTAAAGGCTGCTTTATAATCTGAACAGGCCTTGTCGGTTTCTCCGAGCAAATCGTATACTAACGCCCGGTTATAATAGGCATCGGCCAGTTTACTGTCAATTTTAAGGGCGGCTGAAAAATCAGCAATTGCTCCCTGATAATCAGCTAGTTTTTTGCGGGCAACCCCTCGGCTTACGTACGACTTCTTGGCATCGGCTTTAAACTGAATGGCTTTTGTAAAGTCTTGCACGGCGTCGTCGTAATGACGCAAGAGCGAATGGGCCATTCCCCGGCTTTGCCGAGCGGGATAATCGTCTTTTATGGCAATGGACTGATCAAACAGCGAAAGAGCCTCTTTTACCTGACCAGCCTGGGCCTTCTTTAGGCCT
Organism: Siphonobacter sp.; assembly: GCA_047605205.1. GTDB lineage: Bacteria > Bacteroidota > Bacteroidia > Cytophagales > Spirosomataceae > Siphonobacter. Next base: position 38,748 of record JASGGE010000010.1, on the reverse strand, counting down.
TCATCTAACAGGCTTTTGGCATCCTGGGCGTATAAAGAAGTTTGAAACAGAAAGAAAGTACTGAGCAATATCTGCCTGATGTTCATAAAGAAAAACATAAAATGGATGCACTACAAACGCCAAAGCCAGCATATTATTTCTAAAAGCACACGGCTTGCTAGCTATATTTCCTTGATACTTCTAATATAGTCAGACGTTTTTTTAGTATCTGATTTAGAAAACCCTCTTTTGAAAAATACACGTAAATTCTTGATTTAGTGGATGTTGATTTAGTATGGTGATGGATTTTTTGTTTAAAACGAGCCGAAATAAGTAAGCAGAATTTGCGAGCCACGTATGCGTACCTGAAAAGCGTACCGCACGTTCGGACCGCTCATTAAGTAAGTCGGGACTTACGCACTTTCATACCACGTTTTTCAGCCCATTCCTTCGCTTTTGCTGTAGCGATGGCAATAGCTGAATCTTCCGAGCGACCATCGGCGAGTAAGGCATTGGCAATTTCAATGGCTTTTTTACGAACCGGAGCCATAAAATTTTTCAGAGAGTCTGGGTAATTTGTGTTAGTCCAGGGCATAATTGAAACAGAATTAGTGAGTAAGGTATTAATCGAAAAAGCCATTCCAATCATACCTGACGTACGACCCGTGAAATCCACTTTGCTTAATCGGGCGAAGTGGAATGGATGGGTCTTCGGCCGGGCTCTCACATGCCGGAATTGTGCATGTACCGGTATTAATAAGCAATTTCAGAGTATTTTTGGCAAGTTTTATAACAAGCTTCCTGGAAGCACAACGAGCTATCATGAAATATAAAAAACACGTTTTTATCTGTACAAATCAAAAACCAGCTCCGAAACGATCCTGTGGAGAAGAACATGGCAATGCGTTAGTAGAGGCCTTTAAAAACCGTTTGAAAGAACTAGGCTTGCAGATCGAGATTCGAGCTCAAAAAACGGGCTGTCTTGATGTATGTGCGTTGGGGCCTTCGCTTGTGGTATATCCGGAAGGTATTTTCTACGGGAAAGTGGAGCTAGAGGATGTAGAAGAAATTATTCAGAGCCATCTGGTAAATGATCAGCCTGTCGAACGGTTACGTTTAGTTTTTTGAGTAATTCCCCAACCATTATAAAAGCCTTTTCAGAGTGGGAAGGCTTTTATATTAGCGTTCCTGAGCCTGTGAATCCAGCCGTAGAATTTCTTCTACATATTCACGCGAATTAGAAAGTCGGGGAACTTTGTGTTGCCCGCCCAGTTTGCCCCGTTTTTTCATCCACTGGTAAAATGTGCCTACGGGAACGCCATGAACAATCGGACGAAGCAAAGCCAGATCATAACTACGTTTGGCGTCGTAGTCTGAATTAACCGTTCGGAGCGTTTCGTCAAGAACGGCCACAAACTGTTCCTGATTATCAGGAGCTGTAGAAAACTCAATGACCCATTCGTGTCTGCCCTGCCGGGCTCCTGAGCCCATGTAGATAGGAGCAGCCGTATAGTCAGCAATCGTAGCTCCTGTAACCTGACAGGCTTTGGTTAATGCCGTCTCAGCATTTTCTACGATGACTTCTTCTCCAAACGCATTAATAAAGTGCTTGGTACGGCCCGAAATTTTAATTCGGTAGGGCTGTTTTGACGTAAACCGGATCGTATCACCAATTAAATACCGCCAGAGACCCGAATTTGTTGTAATGACCAGGGCGTAATTCCGGTTAAGTTCTACCTCCGTAATTGTTAATGCTTTCGGGTAGGGATTGCCTATTTCTTCCAGGGGAATAAACTCATAGAATATCCCGTAGTCGAGCATTAGCAATAGTTCATCTACTTTGCTTAAATCGTCCTGCAGACCAAAAAAGCCTTCCGAGGCATTATAGGTTTCCAGGTAACGAATGTCTTGGCCGGCAAATACTTCTTTTTGAAATAAATTCCGATAGGGCTGAAACGCTACCGCTCCGTGTATAAATACTTCAAAATTAGGCCATACGTCCAGAATAGAAGATTTTCCCGTTAGCTCCAGAACTTTATGAATCAGAACCAAGATCCAGGTTGGTACACCCAAAATACTGGTTACATTTACCCGGGCGGCTTCTTCGGCCATGCATCGGATCTTGTCTTCCCAGCCATCCATTAACGCTACCTGAAGTGAAGGCGTACGAATAAACTGAGCCCAGATCGGCAGGTTTTTCATGACGATAGCCGAAATATCACCCGTAAGGGTATGGGCATTGAAGGGATTAGGAGCTAAACTTCCCCCCACTGACAAGCCTTTACCTTCAAATACGCGGGTTTCGGGTTTATTGTCAATCCAGAGGGCCATCATGTCCTTTCCTGCCCGGAAATGTCCTTCATCTAGAGCCTCTCTGGAAACCGGGATAAATTTGCTACGGGCATTGGTTGTACCCGAAGATTTGGAAAAGAAGCGAACGGGAGAAGGCCATAAGACCCGATCTTCGCCCTGCATCACTCGTTCCAGATAAGGTACCAGATCTTCATAGGTAGAAACCGGAATTTGCCGCTGAAAGTCCGTTAGGCTCCGAATGCTCCGGTATCCATATTCTTTACCCCAGTTCGTTGTACGGCCTGCCCGCAGTAAACGTTGAAATTCCCGCTCCTGAACCGGCCAGGCATCCCGGCGAAACGCCTCTATACGAGCAAGGCGACGCTTTAAAAGCCAGACTAACGAATCATTAAAAAGGGTAAGCATAGGCAGTAACGAATACGCAAATATGTAAATAGATCCTGTATGAGTAGCCCAGATTTATACAAAGAACCATTCTTGCTGCTAATTTCAGTGAAATGGGTTGTAACAAACATTGAACCTAAAAAAATCATTTTTCGAAATCTAATCGATTATGGCCTGTTTTTATCGTATTAGTTCAAATAATACTTTTAATTATTTAATTATATCCAAATTTTGAACAATCACTTGATAGGTTCTTGTTTGGCAAGTACAACAAAATTTTTCTAAAAAAGTTGTCTGAATGGATTATATGCTTATCGCCGTGAAATATAGGTTTCGTTAAGAATATCCGTAAGAGTTGCTAGTGCCTTGTGAATAGAGTACTAGACTTTGAAGTACTAGGGGGAAAGTTGAATCAGAATAGTCAGGTGAGAGTTTTTTTTCTGAGAACCTATCGAGTAGGTTTGTAAATAGTTATCCTTTCCATTATCGGGTTCATGAAAAAAGCAATTATTAGTCTTACTCTAACCAGTGGATTGCTTTGGGCATTAAGTCACTCTTTCGGATCAGTTCCTGGCTTGGGGGCATTGCTTAGTCCGTTTTCGGGCTTTTGGCATAATTCAAGAACCATCACCTTTACGGATGATGAATTACCGCTCAAAGGCTTACTGGATGAGGTAGTTATTCGTTACGATGATAACCGCGTGCCACATATCTTTGCTCTCAATGATCATGACTTATATTTTGCTCAAGGTTACATAACGGCCCAGGATCGTCTTTTTCAGATGGATTTAACCATCCGCTCTGCTTCTGGGCGTCTGGCTGAGGTAGTAGGCGAACAAGCCCTGCCACTTGATCTATACAAACGCCGGACGGGTTCGGTGAAAGCCGCCGAAGATACCTGGAAATTTGTCCAGCAGGATGAAAAAACCCGCACCATTGTCGAAGCCTATTCCGATGGAGTAAATGCTTATGTATCAAACTTACGCCCGGCTGATTATCCAATTGAATATAAACTCCTGGGATTTAGTCCGGAAGAATGGTCGCCGCTCAAGTCAATGTTGCTTATGGTTGAAATGACGCATACGTTAGCTGGGCCCCGTAGTAATGATGCCAGCTTGACGAATGTTTTGAAGACCTTCGGAGCTGAAGCCATGAAAGACCTATACCCTGACTACGCATACCGCGAAACCCCAATTATTCCTAAAGGGACATCCTGGCCTTTCCGACGCCTGAAACAGCCACGTCAGCCGAAAGATTATGAAGAACCTGCAACAACGGCTGCTGAAGCCATGACCTGGCCGGAACGTCCGGAAGGTATTGGGTCGAATAACTGGGCAGTTTCGGGCGAAAAATCAGCAACGGGCTTGCCCATACTGGCTGGCGATCCGCATTTGGGCTTAACCCTGCCTTCTATTTGGTATCAGATACAACTAGCTACCCCTGAAAGTAATGCCTGTGGCGTTTCGCTACCCGGAGCTCCCTGTGTTATTATTGGTTTCAATCATGACATTGCCTGGAGTGAAACCAATGTAGCCGCTGACGTTGCTGATCTCTATCAAATTACGTTTAAAGATGATTCCCGAAGCCAGTACTGGCACGACGGGCAGTGGAAAAAAACAACGTTCCGACTAGAGGAAATAAAGATTAAAGGGAAGTCGGCCGTGATGGATACAGTAGTATATACCCAGCACGGCCCCGTGGCCTTACCCCGCTTTCCGGAAAATAAGAAGCCTAGCCTGGCCCTTCGCTGGATTGCCCATGAGCCAGGTAACCCCCTGAAAACGTTTTACATGCTTAACCGCTCGCGGGATTATGATGATTACGTACGGGCACTGAGTCATTATGTAGCACCGGCCCAAAACTTTATTTTTGCCAGTAATCAGGGCGATATTGCCATTTGGGTAAATGGTAAATTCCCTCTGAAATGGAAGGAACAGGGCAAATACATTCTTGATGGTACTCGTTCGGAGTACGACTGGCAGGGCTGGATTCCTCCTGAGCAAAACCCCCACGTTAAAAACCCATCGCGGGGGTTTGTCAGTTCGGCTAATCAGTTTCCGACGGATAAAAGTTATCCATATTACCTGAACTGGAAATTTACAGCGGCCAATCGAGCCATTCGAATTAACGAGAGGCTGGAAGAAATGCAGCAGGCTACGGTGGACAGTCTCAGGATGCTGCAAAATGATGTGTATAATGTACTGGCTCGTGACCTACTGCCTACGCTCCTGGAAAATGTAGATACACTCAGCCTGAGTTTACCCCATTTGAAAATCTATAAGTTGCTCAAACGTTGGAATTACCAGTACGATGTAGCATCGGTTGGAGCAACTATTTTTGAAGAATGGACGAGTATTCTACCCCACTTGGTATGGGATGAATTCAGGACTAATGGTAAAGAACCGCAGGTTTATCCCCAGGAGGATGTCTTGTGGGAGCTAATTCTTCACAAGCCCGAGTCGAAGTGGTTTGACGTACAGGCTACTGTCAACCAACCCGAAACAATGAAACAGATTGTATCTAAAAGTTTTATAGCTACGATAGATACCCTGCAGCGGCATTATGGGTTGTATTCGCAGCAGAAATGGGCTTGGGGTGATGTAAAAGGCTCGACCATTGCTCACTTGTTGCCACCGCTAAAATCATTTGGCCGTGAGCATGTCATAGCGGGTGGGGGGGCTAATGTACCCAATGCTTATCGGGGTATATGGGGCCCATCCTGGCGAATGGTAGTGGCACTTGGCAAAGAAGGGCCTCGGGCTTTGGGCGTTTATCCGGGTGGCCAGTCCGGGAATCCAGCGAGTCAGTACTATGACAACATGATTGATACCTGGGCAAAAGGTCAATTAAAAGAATTGGTGTATTTACAGCACCGCGATGAAAGTAACGCCCATATCCTAAGTACATTAAAACTAAAGAAGCCTTAACTTCGGGCGGTTATTTAATAAGAAGCCGCCTATGTGTTCATGCAGTTTATTTTAATTGTGATTCTTTCGGCAATGGTTCAGTATTTTCTGCCCTGGTGGTCGGTGGTACTGATTCCTTTTTTTCTCTCAGCCTGGAAAGGCACCAGTGGGTTTGCTTCGTTTTTAAATGGACTGCTGGCTTCAGGATTACTGTGGCTGGCATTGGCTTGGTTTGAGCATTCACGTTCCGCAGGAGTGTTGACGAGCCGTATTAGTAGTCTTTTTATGAATATTCCGGCTACGGGCCTGATGACGATCACCGCTCTGGTGGGTGGGCTGCTGGGAGGAATGGCCGCATTAAGTGGTTATTTTCTAAGAAATGCTCTGTGGCCCCGCATCCAATCAGACCTTGAAAAAGGAAAAGCATACTGGTAAGGGGGGGTAAATTCCTGATCTAGTGCCTAAAAGGCTTGTCTCTTCCGGGCAATTCCCTATTTTTGCCGTCCTGATTGTTAAACCAAACTATACTCTAGTGAAAAATGTTTCTCTGGCCCTGAATGCCGTGTTGGTCGTGGCGGTGGCCGTATTATATTACCTGCATTTTAAAGGGTCATCAACTGACACCTCAACCGGTATGGGGGATCATGCCACTGGGAAATCAATTGTGTACGTAAATGCAGATTCATTACTGAACAATTACGATTACTTTAAAGATACCCAAAAGGCATTTGAACAAAAAGGAACCCAGTTGGATATTGAACTCAACCAAAAAGGAGGGGCTATCCAACGGGAAATACAAATTTTTCAACAACGGGCAGGAGGGATGTTAGCCGCAGAAGCTCAGGCCAAACAGATTGAATTGCAAAAGAAAGCCAGCGATTTTGAAAACTACCGTCAGACTGCGGCTAATAATCTGGCTACCGAACGGGCAGAGAAAACCGAAAAATTGTACGATAATATCTACGATTACATCAAGAAATACAACAAAGATAACCAGTATCAGTTTGTATTAGGTTTTCAGAAAGGGGGCGGTATTCTTTTTGCAAATCCAGACCTTGACGTGACGAAGAAAATTATTGATGGGCTGAATAAAGAATACAAGACTACTCAACCCAAACCGGAAGAGAAGAAAGAAGAAGAAAAGAAATAACAGGCCCTGGGCCGACTTCAACGCCACGCAGTCAGCCGACCGCGTGGCGTTTTTTTCATTCAACCCAAACAAGTACTTATGACTGATAAAATTCAAAAGCACGTAGACATCCGCAACCGGCGAGCTTCTTTTGAATACCAGTTTCTGGAAGTTTTCACCGCCGGAATGGCTTTGACGGGTACTGAGATTAAGTCCATTCGTCAGGGGAAAGCCAATCTGACGGATGCGTACTGCCTCTTTCTTCATGACGAACTGTACGTTCGTAGCATGAATATTTCCAAATACGAAGAAGGAACACACTATAATCATGACCCCCTCCGGGATCGTAAACTGTTGCTTAAAGGCCGTGAGTTGCGTCGATTAGCGTTAAAGTTGAAAGATCAGGGGCTTACGATTGTTCCTACGAAGCTATTTATTTCCACTCGCGGCTTTGCCAAGCTGGAGATTGCGTTAGCCAAGGGAAAGAAATTACACGATAAACGTCAGGATATTAAAGAACGAGACGTTAAACGGGAAATGGCCCGCGGCGAGTAACCCCCCTACACTTAAATAAAAGACTGATGGAAGGAATGGAAAGCGGAAAATTCTGAACGGAAGCCATCCAGTCGTACCTTTGTTACCTGAACATCATCGCTTACCGTGCAAAATAGTAAAGCCCAGTATGAGCTGGTCGTTGGTCTGGAAGTCCACGCTCAGTTGCTGACCGAAAGTAAAATTTTTGCACCGGATGCCAACCGGTTTGGCTCGTTGCCCAACCGGAACATTTCGGTCATTACCCTGGGGCATCCCGGCACCTTACCTAAATTAAACGAAAAGGCTGTTGAACTGGCCATTCGATTTGGGCTGGCAACCGAGTGTGTCATTGCCAGTCGGACCGTTTTTGACCGTAAGAACTATTTTTATCCTGATCTGCCCAAAGGCTATCAGATTTCACAGGACAAGTCGCCCATTTGTATGGGAGGACACATTGATGTGAAACTAAAAGACGGGTCAGTAAAACGGATTCCGATGCATCATACACATTTGGAAGAAGATGCTGGAAAATCCATTCACGATGATCAGTCGAGTGATACCCTGCTGGACTACAATCGGGCAGGAACCCCTCTTATTGAAATTGTTTCTGAACCAGCCATGCGTTCGGCTGAAGAAGCAGCGGCTTATCTGACCGAAATTCGTAAACTGGTTCGTTATCTGGACATTTGCGATGGCAATATGGAAGAAGGAAGCCTACGGTGTGATGCAAATATTTCAGTGCGGAAATGGGGGGATCCGATATTGGGAACTAAGGTTGAAATCAAGAACATGAACTCAGTCCGCTTTCTGCAAAAAGCCATTGAGTATGAATACGAACGCCAGGTAAGTCTTTTAGAATCAGGCGATAAAATCATTCAGGAGACGAGAATGTTTGACCCTGAGAGCGGGCGTACCTATGGCATGCGGGTTAAGGAAACCATGAACGATTACCGGTATTTCCCAGAGCCCGACCTTGTGCCGATTTTCATTACACAGCAGCGAATTGATGAGATTCAGCGGACTATGCCTGTGCTACCCCGGCAGCTTATCCAGAAGTTTACGAATGAATATGGTATTCAGGAAGCCGACGCAGTGCTATTTACTGAGTCAAAACCGACGATCGTCTACCTGGAAGCGTTAATTGTTCAGGGGATTGTTCCCAAAACGGCCGCAAACTGGTTAACTGGCCCCGTACGTACCTGGATGAACGAAACCAAACAGGACCTGACGACTTTTCCCATTACGCCTGCTCGGTTAGTAGAACTCATAAAATTGGTGGAAGAAAGCAAAGTGAGCTATTCGGCGGCGGCTCAGAAGGTATTTCCTGCTTTGGTCGAACAACCAGATCAGCCCCCATTTGTCTTGGCTGAGGCCCTGCAAGTAGTACAACAGGGCAATAGTGAGGTTCTTCAGGCGTTGATTGATGAGGTACTTGCTTCCCTGCCCGATAAGGTAAACGAATACAAACGCGGTAAAAAAGGACTCATCGGGCTTTTCGTTGGAGAAGTGATGAAGAAATCCAGGGGCCAGGCCGATCCAAAGGTTACGAATCAATTAGTCGCCAAATCTTTAGACGCGATATGAGAAAGTTCATTTTCGGAGTATTCCTGTTGATTTCAACAGCAACATTTGCTCAGTCTTCCTATACCATTAATGGGGTGGTTCGGAATGCCGCCCAAATAGGTGATAAGGTGTATCTGCAAATGATTAACGACCGGGGTTTGGCAGTTACGGTGGACTCTGCTACCATTCAAAAAGGAGCGTTTCATTTAGCGGGGACGGTTTTAGAAGGAGGAGGCTTTTATCGCCTTAATGTTGGAGGAGCCCAGCTAATTATTCTTCTTCTGGAAGGTGGCGAAACGCTACAGGTAGAAGCAGAAGGAGGTGCTCAGGCAGGGAAGGTACCTACGGCAAACGTGACGGGGTCGAAGAATATGCAATATTTCCAGCAACTGCAGGCTTCGGAGGTACCTTTCCGGGCTAAAATGGGCAAGCTGGAAACGGCCTATGATGCGGCCGTTGAGAAAAAAGACAAAGCGGCTCAGCAGCAAATTCAACAGGAAGGGAAAAAGGCTCAGGAAGAAATGGTAGCAAAAGTAAAAGCGATGATTCCTGAAATGGGAACTTCACTCGTTACCTTGTATGCCACGAACTTTCTGAATCAGGATCAGGATTTTGAAGTCTTCGAACAGCTGGCAGACCGCTTTGAGAAAGAAAAACCCAACGGACGGATGTATAAGGCTTTTATTGCAACGGTTCGTCGCGTACAGACCAGTAAAAAAGGGCTTGTAATTGGCAGTCCAGCACCCGAAATTAATCTGCCAAATCCTGAAAAAGAGATCGTCTCCCTGTCTTCGTTAAGAGGGAAGTATGTATTAATTGACTTTTGGGCGGGGTGGTGTGGCCCTTGCCGTCGGGAAAATCCCAATGTTGTACGGTTATACCATCAGTTTAAAGACAAAGGTTTTGAAGTGTATGGGGTGTCATTGGACTCGGATCGAAAACTCTGGCTGGAGGCTATTCAAAAGGATAGTTTAACCTGGACTCAGGTGTCCGATCTGAAATACTTTGACTCAGCGGCAGCCATGGCTTATGGGATTCAATACATTCCATTTACGGTTCTGATTGACCCCAAGGGAAACATTATTGCCAAAGAACTTCGGGGGGAAGCCCTCGAAGCCAAATTAAAAGAATTGATGCCTTAACCCTCCTCTATGAAGCTTGCAATTATTGGCTGCGGAAACATGGGAATGGCTTTTGCCAAGTCTTTCCTGCAATACGATCTGGTAAAAAAAGAAAACCTCTTTCTCATTGAGAAATCGGCTGAACGTGGTGAGATACTTCGGAAAGAGCGGACTGGGGTAGTTGTAGATACTATTGGCCCCCGGCTCAGCGAAGTCGATTTGATTATTCTGTCGGTAAAGCCACAGGATTTTGCTTCAGTACACGCTGAGTTACGGCCCATGATTCGTTACAATCAGGTAGTTTTGAGCATTATGGCGGGCATTTCCATCCAGAAAATTCAGACACTACTCGATCACCCGCTTGTGGTACGGGCAATGCCCAATACCCCCGCCATGCTAGGAATGGGGATGACTGCCTTTGCTGCGGCCAAGGAAGTAGATATTCAGAATCTGCGTCGGGTGGAAAACCTGATTAATGCGACGGGCCGTTCGGTGTTTTTGGAAGATGAGAGCTTGCTTGATGCCGTGACGGCTGTGAGTGGTTCCGGACCTGCGTATTTCTTTTATCTAGTCAAAGCCATGGTTGAAGCAGGGAAGCAAATGGGCTTTTCAGAAAGCCTTTCGGCTCAATTGGTTAAACAAACCATGCTAGGATCGTATCATCTGATTCAAACCTCAGATAAAAGCCTGGATGATCTGATCAAAGCAGTGGCTTCAAAAGGAGGAACAACAGAAGCGGCTCTCAAGACCTTTGAGGAGAATCATCTGGCGGAAGCTTTAATAGCGGGTTTGCATGCCGCCCAAAAACGTTCTACCGAACTTTCGAAATAATAATGAGAGTCGTCGTCCTATTTTAGGTTGATGGTTTTCAATTAGATAAGCTGAAAACCATCAACCTAAAATAGGACACTTACTTCAGCCCATTCCCGAACGGGCTTTTTGCCTTTTAAAGCAGGCTGCCATTTGGGGCCTTCCTGAATAACCCGAACCGCTTCTTCATCGCAGCCATATCCCAGGCCTTGCTTGATTTTAAAGTGAGTAAGCGAGCCGTTTTTCTCAACGCGAAACCGAACAGCTACTATTCCGGAAATCCCTTTAGCCTGAGCGGGTTTTATGGTATGATCAAGTAAGTATTGCTGATAGTTTTCGGTATCAGGACGGGCGGCTTGTTTTTCAACCGTTTTTCCATATCCTACTGTGACTACTTCCGCAAGAGCCGATGTATTAGAGTTCAGCCGAATGACGAGGCTATTGGTATCACCTACTGTAACCTGTTTGGGTAAGTAACCAATACCATTTAAAAGCAATACGTCGCCGTTTTGTAAATCTGGTAAGTTAAAAGTTCCTTCAGCATTAGTCTGGGTGGTTTGGCCTTTATCCTTTACCAGGATTTGTACGCCGGGAATAGGCTGGTCATGTTCATCAACAACCTTACGAAGGGTATCTTTTGAAATCACCCTTGCTGCCCTCAATGAGACATAAGGAGCCTTATCTAGTACAGGAGTTTTAAGACGATCGTGGAGTAAAGTCCTCTTGAACGAAGTCGCAGCCAAGGTAAGAACTTCCTTTTTCATGGCTACTTCAGGAGCGGGGCTTGTGCCATCAGCGGCTAGTTTTTCGGTTTTCGGTGTCGTTTGAAGTGGTTTTATAGAAACGGTTGCCGAATCGGGTACGATCGATTCTAACTGATTTTTCGATTTACTCATTACTGGGGAATGAGTAAAGTCTGTAGATTTAAGTAATATGAAATAACTTAGTATTGAAATTCCCATAACACTTGCTGCCATAACCACGCGTTGCCAGGCAATGATTTGCTGGTTAGTTTTCAAATTCAAGTCTTCAAAAATATGCATAACGGCATCTTTGGCTTCTTCTTTGTTCCGAAGGTATGATAGCAAATGGCGTAGCCCATTTCCATTTGCCGGTACTGCAAGGCAGCTTCATCGGATATACGAAAACTTTTAAAAACACAGCGACATGAAATTCTTCTCCTGCAAAAAAATGAAAAATAATAAGGATTGATATGGGATATTGTGAAGACCTGCCTCCAGTGATTAAAAAATGAACATTTTAATGCTATTTGGTAAGAGCCGAAGGGAGTCAACCTATTCAGGGCTACAAAGTCAGGCAGAACCTGGGAAAGCCAGGTATGAAGAAACGAAGGAAATTCAAATCGCCTAAATCAGGGACGAGTGCCATTGAATGATATGAAAAAGGTCAGAAGCAATTCATTGCTTCTGACCTTTTTCATATAAAAATCTAACTCATTACAGGTTTTTCTTCTTTAGTTCTTTTACCGCAAAATCAGCTGCTCGGGCGGTAAAGGCCATGTAAGTCAGTGATGGGTTCTGGCAACCTGAAGACGCCATAAACGAACCGTCGGTAACGAATACGTTTTTTGCACCCCATACCTGGTTGTTGCCGTTCAAAACGCTCACTTTCGGATCACGACCCATTCGGGCGGTACCCATTTCGTGGATGGCCATGCCGAGGTATGAACCGTTGTCGTAAGTTGACACGTTTTTCAGGCCTGCGGCTTCGAGCATTTCAGCGGCATCATTCATCATGTCTTTCCGCATTTTGTGTTCGTTTTCACGCAAGTCCGCATCAAACACCACGAGGGGTAATCCCCACTTATCTTTTTTATCCTTATCCAGGAACATGCGGTTTTCGTAGTAAGGCAGCGTTTCACCAAAACCACCCAGACCTATGGTCCATGGTCCGGGCTGGGTTACTTTCGCTTTATAGTCGGCACCAAAACCCATTTCAGCTACCAGGCTGCTCCAACCCTGACGACTACCCCCGCCCTGGTATCCAAAACCACGCAGATAATCACGTTTGTCATTTCCAATATTGCGGTAGCGGGGTACGTAAATACCATTGGCCCGACGGCCAAAGTAGTATTTATCTTCCATTCCTTCTACGACACCACTGGCACCTGTGCGGAAGTGGTGGTCAATTAAGTTATGACCTAACTGGCCAGAGTCATTTCCAAATCCGTTAGGGAAACGATCTGAAGTAGAGTTTAGGAGCAGAGCCGTTGAGCCAATTGCACCACCACATACGAAGATCACCTTTGCATAATATTCGATGGATTCATTGGTTTTTGAATCAATAATACGGACCCCTTTTGCTTTTTGTGTTTTGGGATCGTAAAGAATTTCAGCAGCAATACTGTCGGGACGAATGGTTAAACGACCTGTAGCCTGAGCGGCTGGAATCGTAGCTGAAGGAGCACTGAAATAACCGCCGTATGGGCAGCCTAAGGAACAAAGGTTCCGGTATTGACAGGGGCCCCGGCCCACTTTCTGTTGCTGTGGGCCTGCTTGAGTTAAGTTAGCAACCCGGCCCATAGTAATGACCCGGCCGGGGTATTTGGCTTCTACTTTTTCTTTGACTAACTGCTCGGCACAATTAAACTGCATGGGGGGCAGAAACTCGCCATCGGGTAATTGAGCCAAGCCGTCACGGCTCCCCGATACCCCTACGAATTTCTCTACGTAGCTATACCAGGGGGCAATATCTGCATAACGAATTGGCCAGTCAGTACCAATACCTTCTTTTAGATTGGCTTCAAAGTCAATATCCGATAAGCGGTAGCTCTGGCGGCCCCACATAATAGATTTTCCTCCCACAATATTGGGACGAAACCAGTCAAAACGTTTAAGCTCCTGGTAAGGAGCGTCCATATCATTGAACCAGTAGCTGGCGTTGGCTTCACCATAGGGATAATCCCGACTTAAGAAGGGATGGCTTTCCCGCTGTTCGGTAGTAATACGGCCCCGGTGAGTTAATTCCCAGGGTTTTTTCAAAGCATTCGTATAATCTACTAAATGTTCGAATTTTCGGCCCCGCTCTAAAACAATAGTTTTGAGGCCTTTTTCGGTAAGTTCTTTGGCAGCCCAGCCTCCTGACATGCCCGAGCCAATCACAATGGCATCGTATGTATTTTGTTCGTTTGCTCGTAGAATCTGCATGATCTGTTTTCAGTTAGTTTATTGACAGAAGCGTTACTGGGATCGGGTAACGAAATCTGACAACTAGGTAGCCCAGGCTTTCTGACCGGGTTTCAGGGGGATACAGCCTTCATACCGGCTGGGGACGTATTCATAACTCAAAGCCTGAGTGGCTCCAATTTCTGAAGTAAAATAGCCAAACAGGGTTAACTCTTTCACTATAAACCAGAAGGATTGTTCTTTACTGCCAGCTTTACGATCTGCATAAGCATTGGCTTCTTCGAGTTTCAGAATAGAAGTTTTCTGATCATTGGAAGCTTCAGCAAATGATTTTCCATATACTGCTTTAGTTTCCCGGTCTACACGGGCAAGGCCACTGAGTAAACGAGTCTGATACTCCTTCGGATAGCAATCTGTTACCAGAGTGTTAATGAAAGGAGCAACTCCTGCTGCTTTGGCACCGGGGGAATCCGGTGTGGTAGGAATGATTACATCCGCAATTTCGGCTAGAAGAGCCTCCGTCGGCTGATCAAAAATAGGCAGGGCAGCGGCGTTGGTCGGCAGGGCTTTCCGGCCTTCCACGATGTCAGCGAGTGCCGGGGTAGCCAGCATTCCGCCCATCATCACGCCTACCCATTGTAGTGCTTCTCGGCGTTTCATGAGATTAAGTATTGAAAATTTTAGGCAATTCAGTCAAATATGTAGAGGGCTGAATAAGTTTGGAAAGGTACAATTGAAATCACAGATAGACAAAATTACTTCGCTGAAATATCCAATTAAATCGATATCGTTCAGGAGGAACTTTTGGGATTTCCTGGTGAACATTTCGCACTTTCCTGTTACTAGAAACATAAAAACACGCAGAAAATTGCAAAAAGCTTTCCAGGAAAAGTTAAAAATATTCTTTTAAAATTAAAAAGTAGTGCCAATTCCGTATTGCGGGGCAGGCAGTAAGTTAGGAAAAGAAAGTAGTATGAGTCTACAGTTTTGAAATTCGGGGAAATGGTGGCGGCAGGGTTTGACTGCGTCCATCACTGAAATAAATCCGGTTCGTGGACTCATCAAAACCCTTGATATGCCGCAGATTAGCCAGAATATGGGGGAGTTTTGGGCTCAGTAGTGAAAAATCATAAGCTTCTTGTAGAGCCTGGCTCACTTTGTCCAGGTCAATAGCCGATTCAATGCGGTGACCATTAATCAGGTGAACGGTATAAGGCGTAGCCAGAAAGGAAATATTATCAACGGCAATGTATTCACTAACCCCCTTCCGGACATCTACCCGCACCCGGTCACGTATGATGAGTTCTTCTTCATCTTCAATGGTTCCCAAGTGGTTAGCTAGTTCCCAAGTGCGAATGGTTTTAGTCATTAACTCATTTTCAACCAAAAATCCGTCGTGTCCGTAGAGCGAATCAATTTCGGTTAAGTCGGCCTGGGGAATATACCGGGCTAAAAAACGCTGTTCTTCTACGGGAAACAGAACGTCGGACTGAATACCAATGATCAGCGTCTGAGCTTTTACCTGGTTCAAGGCCGTCATTACTCCTCCACGACCACGACCTACATCGTGTGAATCCATCATTTTGGATAGACTCCAATAGCCAAAGGCGTTAAAGCGACTGGCAATTTTTTCGCCCTGATAACGCTGGTATGAACTCGCCCGGTAGTGGTCCAGCCGGGTTTCATCACGGGCCTGTGTATATTCATACATAACATGCGATCGGTAACTGAGCAGAGCGGTGGCTCGGGCTGCTTTCATGCCATTGAGCCCGGCGTCGGGACGGTCTTCGGGCCAGGTTTGATCGGCCTCGATGGCCATGCGTTGTGACTCATTAAAGGCAATTCCCCAGGGGGACATGCGGGCATTGGTCGCAATGAGGATCAGCTGTTCAAAGACGTCGGGTTTTAAAATAGACCATTCCAACGCCTGTTGCCCGCCCAAAGAGCCGCCAATTAAGGTACGAATTTTATAAAGGTCTAATTCCTGACGAAGTAATTCGAGGCCATTAACTACGTCTTTAATGGTAATGAGTGGAAACTGATGATAATAGGGTTGTTGCGTAATAGGGTTAATGGATAAGGCACTCGTAGAACCGTATACTGAACCCGGCACGTTTACGCAGACAATGAAATACTGACGGGTATCGTATAGTTTTCCTTCGCCCACCAGGCCACTCCACCAGTCGGCGGCATCGGAATTGCCGGTTAAAGCATGGCAGATCCAGACCACGTTATCTTTCGCCGCATTGAGTTGCCCATAAGTATGATATGCCAGTTCTAATTCGGGTAAAACTGTTCCGCATTCCAGCGGAAATTCAGATGCAAATTTCTTCAGCTTCGCCAAAGTATTCTAATGCTTTAATAGTGTGTATGTCGGCGTTTAGGTTTGAATTCCTAAACCGGCACCACCGCAACCTCGCGGTAGTGCCCTATCTAAATAATGATGCAATCAGACGTTTAGAGCAGACTGAATGGCCTGTTCTAAATCATCTTTAATATCGTCAATGTGTTCAATCCCTACCGAGATACGTAAAGAGCCTGGTGCGACTCCAGCAGAAACCTGTTCGGCTTCTGAAAGCTGGGAGTGGGTTGTGCTGGCTGGGTGAATAATCAGCGTTTTGGAATCGCCCACGTTGGCCAGGTGACTAATTAATTTAAGGGTATTCACCAGCCGGTCAGCGGCTTCTTTGCCCGCCCGGAGTTTAAAAGAAAGTACCCCTCCAAAGCCGCGGGTGAGATACTTTTTGGCCAGCTCATGATAGGGGCTACTTTCCAGTCCCGGATAATTCACGTATTCCACGGCCGGATGATCCTGTAACCAGCGAGCCAGGTTCAGGGCATTTTCATTTGTACGTTCTACCCGCAGGGAAAGTGTTTCGAGCCCTTGTAAAAGCAGGAAGCTATTAAAAGGACTTTGAGCTGGGCCCCAGTCACGCAGGCCTTCCACGCGAGCCCGAATGATAAACTGAATGTTGCCAAAGGGGCCATTCTTGCCAAAGACATCGTTGAGTATCAAACCATGATAACTGGGCGAAGGAGCCGTAAATTGTGGGTATTTGCCATTGCCCCAATCATACGTGCCGCCATCTACAATCACACCGCCCATGGTAGTGCCGTGGCCGCCAATCCACTTGGTTGCGGAACTGACCACAATATGGGCTCCGTGCTTTAAGGGTTGGGCAATAGCACCACCTGCTCCAAACGTATTATCAACAATAATGGGTAGGTTATACTGCTCGGCGAGCTTTGCAAATGCTTCGAAATCAGGTACGTTAAAACCGGGGTTTCCGATGGTTTCCAGATAAAGAAACTTGGTTTTTTCATCAATGAGCCGCTCGAATGACTCGACTTTATCGCCTTCGGCAAAGCGAGCCTCTACACCAATATTCTGAAAAGAGTTCTTAAACTGGTTATAACTCCCACCGTATAAATAGGAGGTAGTAACGAAATTATCCCCTACACCAGTAATGTTATTAATCGCGATAAACTGAGCCGCGTGCCCTGAAGCAACGGCGAGGGCCCCTACACCACCTTCGAGTGCAGCGATGCGTTTTTCAAACACATCGTGGGTAGGATTCATAATCCGGGTATAAATGTTACCAAATTCCTGTAGAGCAAACAGACGTGCTCCGTGAGCCGAATCGTTAAACTGGTAAGAGGTAGTTTGATAAATAGGTACAGCTCGGGCGTTGGTAGTAGGGTCAACGTGTTGGCCAGCGTGTAGCTGGAGTGTTTCAAAATAAGCCATTTGTTGCAATAATGTTTAAGTGAATTAAGAAAATAGAGCGTTTAGAGTAAGGGCAGAAAGAGGCCTTTCTGTGGATGCAACAAAGACTTTGGGGTGTCTTGAATGAAGACGTGATCAGCAGAACCGAAAGGTGAGGTAGTAGCTTAGGCGATAAACTCGCCTCAAAAGAGGAGATGGTCAGTTGCATGATCTTGGAATCTTATCTCTCCCCGAAGACCCTCTTCGGGGCAGGAATTAGCACCTTGTTTCAGTGTGAAATAGGTTGCCAGCGGTTCACAGAGCCCGTCTCTCCCCGCTTCTCGATAAGCCAGTTCACATAAAGCCCTGACTTTTCAGACACAAACTTAGTAAAGGATTAGGGATTGCAGCACGAAGGATGGCATTTTTTTAGCACTCCTTATTCTTTTGTGGAAAGCTAGAATCAGTGGAACCTGGTCCAATAAGACGTAATTTGAGGATAATGGAAGTTCCTTAAGGGTAAAAACAACACCTCAATACTATTCTGAGTTACTTTTGCAAAAAGTGTTTTTATTAAAAGACATACATTGGAAAGTGACAGAACCAGGTCTGGTAATAACATACTCAATCTGACCAGTAAGATCGTCTATTTATACATATGGAAAATCCGGTAATCATTTTTGGAGCCAAAAACTTAGGCAAAACAGTCCTTGATATTTTTAATCGTAATGAAGTTCTCGTTTATGGTTTTTTAGAGGACGATGAAAGCCTGCACGGCACAGAGATTGGCGAAGTAGCCGTTTTGGGGGCAACTGATAATGAAGGGTTTACCAAACTCATTGGGCACAAGTGCGAAGCCTTTGTTGCCGTTGAAGACCGGCTGGAGCGGAAAAGCCTGGTTGAATTTCTGCACGAAACCCGGCACGTACAACCCGTCAATGCGGTGCACCCTACGGCTATTCTTGCCGAAGATGCTCACATCGAGCACGGGAATATGATCGCAGCGGGGGTTATTGTTCAGCCTTTCGCTCATATTGCTAATCATTGTCTCCTGCACACGGGAGCCATCATTGATACAGAAGCTCGCCTGGATGATTTTGTACAGGTAGGGGCTGGGAGTATCGTCGGAGCAGGAGCCAAACTAGGTGAAAACGTATTCGTAGGCTCAGGTGTAACGATTGTACCCGGCGTAGAAATTGGCAAAAATGCCCGTATTGGAGCCGGTTCCGTTGTTATTGAAAACGTAGCCGCCAATGCAACCGTGTTCGGTAATCCGGCTAAAAAGGTATAAGGCTATATATTCGCATTCATCAGCTTTGGTATTAGCGGTAATGTACATTTGTACACTTAAGTAGAAATCAGGTCTGGTCTATATCTATCATAATGTTCATTTGGATATAAAATCAATCCAAACGATTTTTATTTTCGTTAGTCTTTCTGACAAGTTCGTTGTATCTTTCGTCAGAGAAATCCGGCAATAACATGTCTCCTGGTCGCCAGCCTTTCGCCAACAATCAATTGATGGATTCCTAGTAACGTATGAAACCAGGCAGTAATCTTCCTGATTTCGCGTCTACATAGCGAAAGGCATTGCGGGCGTTTTTTTAGGAGTGCGAGTATACTTGCCGCCTCAAAATGAATCCACCAAAATGAGTGCAGAGGATATCTGGCAGCGTTTTAAAAAACAGTTTTTAACCAAAGAAGACATATCGACTACCGAAGAACGCTGCTTCTGGCAGGTAGACATTCACTCCCATTTATTGCCCGGGGTTGACGATGGCGTTAGTAACTGGGAAGAGACTTTACAATGCTTGCAACAGTTTGTAGCTTTGGGAATAACCAAGGTAGTAACCACACCGCACGTAAGCCGGGATTGGTTTCCCAACAAAAAGGACAACTTGCTGGAAGGCCTGGAACAGTTAAAAGCCCTGGTAATTGAGCATGAATTACCCATTCAAGTAGAAATTGCCGCTGAATATATGCTGGATGATTTCTTTTTGGAATTGTTGGAAAACGATCAGGTTCTATCCTTCGGGGTAGAGAAATATGTACTCATCGAAACGGGTTGGTCTTCGGCTCCTTTTCATCTGGAAGATATTTTGTTCAGGATGCAGGCGGCGGGTTTCACCCCGGTTTTAGCTCATCCGGAACGATATAAATATTACCAGGATTTCGAGCTAGAACTAGAAAAATTACGCCACCTGGGTTGCCTGTTTCAGTTGAATCTGATGTCCCTGACAGGGCGTTATGGTGAACAGGCACGGCGTCAGGCCAGACAATTGCTCGGTTTAAACTGGGTTGATTTTGTGGGCAGTGATTTGCACCGGCCAGCAGACCTGCCGACACTAAAAAAGATCTTTGCTACGGCTGAGTTTGGTCAATTTAAAAATCAGCCCCTGCGAAATCAGTATTTAGGAGAATAGATTGTATTAACATAGTTTAAAAATTGATTTTTTTTAATATGATTTAGGAGTGAGTGAATATGAAAAGTAAAATAATTTCTGTCATTTTTTTTAAATGACAGAAATTGGATAAAATAAAAAAATAACCAAGTTTAATGCTTATTTTGTTGATACGTGTTAAATAATTTCATTGAAATTGAAAAGAATAGCGATTTATTTGGTAGTTCTAAAAAATACACATTTCCTTTGGAGCAAATTACAGTCTAGTACCGCCATATTGTATTATTCCCATAGCCTATGTTTACCGGATCATTCCGCCAGGATCAGGTACGCATTGCGAAGGCTCTGCCTTTGTTCTTCGTCCTTATTGGCCTTTTATCGAGTTGCGTTTCTACGAAAAGTTTAGCCCTTTTTCAAGAAGGTGGATCTTCGCTTACTGATTCATTAAGTATTGCTAAGCGGTATGTTCCAACAGTCCAAATAGGTGATATTTTATCTATTCAGGTAAATAGTTTAAACCCTGAAGCATCGGCGGCTTTTAATTTACCCGAAAGTGCCGGATTAACTCAGGGACAAGGCTTAACCGCTTCAGCCAATGCATTAGCTTATCAGCCTGGTTATTTGGTTAATGAAGATGGTACTATAATGTTAACGTTAATTGGAAAGGTACCGGTCGCGGGGAAAACTACAAGTCAAATAGCGGATAGTATTCGGGAAAAGATAAAAGCCTACTTAAAAGAACCGACTGTAAACGTAAGAAATGTTAATTTTCGAATTTCAGTATTAGGGGAGCTTAATTCACCCGGATTATTTCTTATTAATAATGGACAGGTTTCATTACCTCAAGCCTTAAGTATGGCGGGTGATTTGACTGTTTATGGGAAACGTGAAAATGTTCTTGTAATCCGGGAAGAAAATGGGAAAAAAGTTTTTGCCCGGGTTGACTTGACGAAACGTGATTTCTTTAGTTCGCCTTATTACTATTTACATCCCAATGATGTTGTTTACGTAGAACCAGGAAAAGGACGGCTGGTTTCTGCTGATAACTCATATCGTGTTTTACCTATAGTAATTAGTGGGGCTACCGCCATCATTGCCTTAATAAGTATTCTAACCCGATAATAGTATTCCATCCACAATTTTTATAAAACCGCCATGGCAACTAATAACGCCGCCTATAGTTACGTACCTTACCAGATGGTAGATACCGACCAGACCAATATAAGGGTATTGCTGTTTCGTTACTTGCGAAACTGGCCCTGGTTTGTTCTTTCTTTAGTACTTGCGTTAGCCGCTGCTTTTGTGTATTTAAAGTATCAGCAACCCATTTATAAAACTCAGGCCAGTCTGTTGATAAAAGACGAAAAGAAAGGCGTTGATACCGGTGATCTGATGAAACAATTAGATCTATTCGGTCAGCAGAAATTGGTAGATAACGAGATTGAAATCCTGAAATCGTATACCTTAATGGATAAGACTATAAAGGATTTAAATCTTGACGTTCAATATTTTAACGATACGCAGTTTGGATTGCGGGAACGCTATGGTGATCTGCCTTTTCGTTTGATTGTGGAGCAAGCCAAGCCAGATCTTTATAAAGAAAAATTGAAGGTAAGTTTTCCAGATGCGAAGACCGTACGCATTAATGAACAAAACCTTCCGATTAACCAAAGTGTGGATACCCCTTATGGGCGTCTTCGGGTTTTCAGTGCAAAAAGCATCCCGGCTACTACCGAACCTATTGTAGTGCTGGTTTCGCCATTAGTACAAACGGTTGAAAACTATCTTAAAAAATTGAGTACAGAAACCTCCAGTAAGCAATCGACCGTCATTCTTTTATCTCTGGAGGATGCTGTGCCCGCCAAAGGGGAAGCCATTCTGAACCATCTGATTACCGAATACAATGCGGCGGCTATTGAAGATAAAAACAAAACGGCTGCCAATACACTGAAGTTTTTAGATGAACGCCTGGGGTTAGTTCAGGATGAACTAAAAGGTGTAGAGCAGAATGTCGCTCAATACAAAACCTCTCAGGGGATTACCGATCTAAGTGCTCAAGCACAGGCTTTTCTTCAGAGCGTACAACAAAATGATGCTCAATTGAACCAGGTTGACATACAACTGGGAGCTATTAAAGATGTTGAAAAATACGTACATAGCCGTTCCAGTGAACGTACGGGGGCTCCCTCGACTGCTGGCTTAAGCGATCCGGTTATGTTAGGATTGATCACTAAGATTTCGGATTTAGAATTAGAACGCGAAAAGCTGATACGGACTACTTCTGAGCAAAACCCAATGGTACAAACCATTGAAAGTCAGATCAAGTCCATGAAGTCAAACCTGCGGGAAAACATTCAAACGACTAAGGACGTCCTGTCTACGTCCCGCCAGCAATTAGTGGCCAATAACCGTAAAATGGAAGGTGTGATACGTACACTGCCTCAAAAGGAAAAGTCGTTACTGGATATTTCCCGTCAGCAGGCCATTAAAAACGATCTGTATACTTTCCTGCTTCAGAAACGCGAAGAAACGGCGGTATCCTATGCGTCTACCATTGCAGATAGCCGTACCGTTGATGCCGCTCGCAGCAGCTCAGAACCGGTTAAGCCAGTAACAAAAATGATTTTTGCTTTGTTTGGGCTAATTGGATTGGTTATCCCGGTGGGGGCAATGACCGCAAAAGATGCCATGAATAACCGGGTCATTCGCCGGACGGATGTAGAAGAAGTAACCCAGATTCCGATTGTAGGCGAAGTAGTGAAGAGCCGCGATGCAGATCGACTGATTATGTCGCCGCAAAAACGCTCTGTAATTGCTGAACAGATCAGAACTATTCGTACCAATCTGCAATTCCTGCGTTCAACGGAACATGGCTCCAGTCAGGTGCTCCTTTTTACCTCCAGCATTAGCGGGGAAGGAAAATCCTTTGTTTCTCTGAATCTAGGGGCCAGCCTGGCCCTGGTGGATCGTCCAACCGTAATCCTGGAGATGGATCTTCGCAAACCTAAGCTTCGTGAAGCCTTAGGAATGGCGAATGGGAGTGGAATTACAAATTATCTGATTGGAGAAGCCAACCTGGACGAAGTCTTACACCCTATTCCGGGGTATGAAAATTATTTCCTTGTGCCCAGTGGGCCGCTGCCACCTAATCCATCCGAGCTTTTGAGCAGCTCGCGGTTAGAACAATTATTCAGGGAATTACGCGAACGCTTTACCTATATTCTGGTGGATTCCCCTCCAATTGGTCTGGTAACAGATGCCCAGCTCATTGCTCCCTTTGCAGATACCACCATGTACATGGTACGTCACGATGTAACGCCCAAGAATTATCTGAAAATGGTAGATACGCTGTATAAAGAGCAACGCTTCCAGAAGCTTAACATTATTCTGAACGGCGTAGGCGAAGGCGAATCGTATTACTATAGTTACGGTTACGGAGATTATTACGGAGAGAAGAACCCCAAAAGTTAGTTTTGAGCGTTTAGTGTTTTTGACACTAAACTACAGACAAAGTCCCATTGCCGCCACAAGGGGAGTTTTAAACCGCCAATAGAAATAGAACGGAAGAATTCTGTTCCTTTCTGCTTCCCTTGTTGGTATTATTTCGCAGGATATCCTAAATACTGGTTTCGGCTAGCATTAATCACCCTGTCAACTATGAAATATTCCGCCAACACCGTACAGCTTGAATCCACTTATGTATCCCAAAGCGAAGAGCAGATTTCTCAAATCTATGATTCCTTTGGCAAACGTTGCTTTGATGTAGTAGTTTCCAGCCTGGTTATGTTGACCGTATTAGCCTGGCTGGTTCCTGTTCTCGGTATTCTGATTAAACTCTCTTCTCCGGGACCAGTATTCTTTGTCCAATGGCGGACGGGTCGGAATGGTAAGAAATTTCGCTGCCTGAAATTCCGTACCATGCGACAAAATGCCGTGGCTCCTTTTAAGCAGGCTACGCAAAATGATCCGCGGATTACACAGATTGGTAAATTCCTCCGGAAGACCAATCTCGATGAAATGCCCCAGTTTATCAATGTACTCCGGGGCGAAATGAGCGTGGTAGGACCTCGTCCGCATGCTGTTGAACACGACGCCCAATATTGGAATGTCGTCCCTAATTTTAACAAACGCTACACCATAAAGCCCGGAATTACAGGCCTGGCTCAAACCCGCGGCTTACGCGGTGAAGCCGGCCTAAAAGACATGGAACACCGTCTGAAATTAGATCGTTGGTATATACAGAATCAATCCCCCATACTGGATGTCAAAATCTGCTGGTGGACGGTGAGCAAGATGCTGAAAGGTGATGAAAAGGCTTATTAGTAGCTGGCAGAAAACTGACAATCAGCATTATAGATTGTTTAAAAATGTTTTGTAAGAAAGGGTATAGCCTTGTCAACTCTGTTATTTTTTCTTGATAAAAAAGTAACAAAAAGTTAAAGATCCGCCGATGAGGAAAATCCGAACGCTCAGATCTATTGCACATCTCCGCAGGATTTTTCAGACCATCGCTCTTATAGAAAGTTTATGGGCTTTTCAATTCCCTAACAACCAACAGCATCATTCATGAATCATTCAA
Organism: Siphonobacter sp.; assembly: GCA_047605205.1. Taxonomy (GTDB): domain Bacteria; phylum Bacteroidota; class Bacteroidia; order Cytophagales; family Spirosomataceae; genus Siphonobacter. The sequence continues at coordinate 14,176 of JASGGE010000010.1, read as the reverse complement.
GTAAGATTTATATTGCCGGACACCGGGGCATGGTTGGTGGAGCGATTAAACGTTACCTCGAACATCACGGCTATACGAATATCATTACGCGTACTTCGGCGGAATTAGATCTTCGTAATCAACAGGAAGTTACGGACTTCTTTGCTGAAGAGCAACCTGAGTTTGTGTTTCTGGCAGCAGCTAAGGTCGGAGGAATCGTAGCCAATAATACCTATCGGGCTGATTTTTTGTATGATAACCTGATGATTGAATCGAATATCATTCATTCCGCATATCAGAATGGAGTAACCAAATTACTTTTCCTGGGGAGTAGCTGTATTTATCCTAAAATGGCTCCTCAACCACTCAAAGAAGAATATTTACTGACGGGAGAGCTGGAATTTACCAACGAGCCTTACGCTATTGCCAAGATCGCTGGAATCAAGTTATGTGAAGCCTACCGCGATCAATACGGAGCTAACTTCATTTCGGCCATGCCTACTAATCTCTACGGCATTGGTGATAATTATCACCCTCAGAATTCCCACGTTTTACCGGCTCTAATTCGCAAATTCCACGAAGCAAAAGAATCAGGGGCCGAGACCGTCACTATTTGGGGCACGGGCTCGCCTATGCGTGAATTCCTATACGCGGATGATCTGGCCGAAGCCTGTGTGTTTTTGATGAATGAGTATAATGATCGTGAACTGGTAAACATTGGTACCGGGAAAGACCTCACGATTAAAGAGCTGGCTCAAATCGTTCAGCAGGTCGTAGGTTTTGAAGGCAATCTGGTATTTGATGCCTCCAAACCAGATGGCACACCCCGTAAACTCATGGATGTCAGTAAGCTGCACAGTCTGGGCTGGAAACACTCCGTCGAACTAAAAGAAGGAATCCTGGCTGCTTACACCGATTTCTTAGAACAGGAAGTATTAGTAGAACGATAAAAAAGTATGGGAGGAATAACGCGAGCGAGTATCTCCATCCTAACAACTAGTAACAAAATAGTAAACAACCATAAAAGAGGATATAGTTCAACTAACGGATAACTATAGACTATAAACTGAAAACGAAACGGATGAAAACGGCATTAATTACCGGCGTCAATGGTCAGGACGGAGCTTATCTGTCTGAATTACTATTAGAAAAAGGCTACATGGTTCATGGTGTAAAACGCCGGGCATCCTTAATTAATACCGAGCGGATTGACCATCTCTATCAGGATCCACACGAGAAAGACGTTCGTTTCAAATTGCACTACGGTGACATGACCGATTCGACGAACCTGATTCGGATCATCCAGGAAACACAGCCCGATGAAATTTATAACCTGGCGGCCATGTCACACGTGAAGGTAAGTTTCGATACGCCTGAATATACCGCTAACGCCGACGGTATCGGGACGCTTCGTATCCTCGAAGCCGTTCGTATTCTGGGTCTGGAAAAGAAAACGAAAATTTATCAGGCCTCTACTTCCGAATTATATGGTTTAGTACAGGCAGTTCCTCAAAAAGAAGATACCCCATTCTATCCGCGTTCTCCTTATGCAGTAGCAAAGCTCTATGGCTATTGGATTACGGTCAATTACCGCGAAGCCTATGGCATGTACGCCTGCAATGGCATTCTATTCAACCACGAGTCTCCTCTACGCGGAGAAACCTTCGTAACGCGTAAGATTACCCGTGCAGTGGCTGCCATTGGTTTAGGTTTACAAAATACTTTATATCTGGGTAATCTGGATGCCCAGCGGGATTGGGGGCATGCTAAAGATTATGTAGAAGCCATGTGGCGAATTCTGCAACAAGAGCAACCCGAAGATTATGTAATTGCAACAGGGGTAACCACTCGAGTACGCGAATTTGTGAAAATGGCTTTTGCTGAAATTGGCGTAGAAGTTGCGTTTCAGGGCGAAGGCATCGAAGAAAAAGGATATATAGTCAAGTGCTCTAATCCTGAGTTTCAGTTGGAAGAGGGGGCTTGCGTAGTAGCGGTAGATCCGGCTTACTTCCGTCCGACTGAAGTAGAGTTATTGATTGGCGATCCAACCAAATCGAAAACCAAGTTGGGCTGGGAGCCTAAGTATGACCTGCCAATGCTAGTAAAAGAAATGGTAGAGAAAGATGTAGAAGTATTTAAGAAGTCGGGTAAAACACAGTTTGAACATTTGATTGGATAGATCTTGTTGAAAACAGATATGTGCTAATACACGTACCTGTTTTCAATATTTAGTGAAAGAAAATGTCAAAAAAAAAAATAGTAAAAAATATACTATCATTAGCGTTAATACAAATAGCTAATTTTATAATGCCACTCATATCAGTACCTGTAATTTCAAGAATTATAGGGCCAGAGAATTTCGGTATTAATAATTTTGTTGGTGCTTTTATTATTTATTTTAATTTATTTATTGGCTATGGATTTAACTTAACGGCTACTCGAAAATTAGCAAAAGATACAGAAAATACGGATCTAAGGAATACAATATTTAGCGAAGTACTTTATTGCCAAATAATACTATTTTTAATATCCATTGCTACCTATACAGTGCTTTTATTTACAATACCTGCATTATCCGATCATAAACTAGTTGCTATATACGCTTTTTTATTTTGTATATCGTCAGTATTGACGCAAAATTGGATATTCCAGGCAATGCAAGACTTATCTAAAGTTACAGTTCTTAATTTGCTAGGAAAATTTGTATATCTGGCGATGGTATTGTTATTTATTAAATCAAAAGATGATTATTACTGGCAACCATTATCATTAAGTATTACCCAGATTATAATCGGAATATTTTCATTTATATGGGCAAAAAAACAATACCATATTAATATTATACATATATCTTTAAGACAATGTATGAATACTCTTTGGGATGAAAAGACAATATTTTTTTCCTTAATAGTTACTACTCTTTATACAACGGCTAATATAGTGATATTAGGATTGTTAAAAGATCAAACTGATGTAGGATATTATACGGCTGGTCAAAGATTAATTGCTATAGTTCAAACTGTTATCACATTACCTTTAGCTCAGGTATTTTTTCCACATATAGGAAGAGCTTTTGCTGAAAGTTATGAAAAAGGGTTAAGTAATGTGCAAAAACTGATACCCATTGTATTAATCATGACTATTATTTTAGGACTAGCCATTATTTTAATTGGACCATTTGCATTGAATTTGTTTTATGGAGATAAGTTCTCGCCTTCAATACCAGTTTTTCAGATATTAGCCTTTATACCATTATTTAATGCACTAAATAATATATTAGGAATCCAGCTAATGGTCAATATGAAAATGGATAGTTTGTATTTAAAAATAGTATCATATGTTTCGATTATAAGTATAGTTTTTAATTTTTATATGATCTCAAAATGGAGTTATATAGGATGTGCAATTAATTGGATTATTACGGAAATAGTAATACTTATTGTTATGTATATGAATCTGAAATTTAGATCTATAAGTATAATAGATGTTTCGCTTTTTAATAAGCATATGTTTAAAGGTTTGATTTATTTTAAAAATAAATAGTAAACAATTATTTAAAGTAACTATTGAATAATGAATGCTGTAATTTATCCATCTAGAATTAAGACAAGTAATTTGGGAGATGTTTTAATTAATGTATTGTTAATTAGAGAGTTATCAAAGCATACAGAGGTGTATTTAGATGGTGAAATAAAAGAAATAAATAATCTTTTAACCGTAAATAACCCGTTCTCGAAAAATATTAAAGTCATACGTGGATTATCTTTGTTTAATGGTAAGCCTATTGTGAGATGGTTGAATTTATTTAAAGTAATTAATAGGGTTGGTTTTGTGTTTGATCCACCAGGTTCATATGCAGAAGGATTGAATAAGAATAAATTTCTTTTTAAATATTATAAATATTATTTAAGAGCTAGGCTGTTAAAGTTATTTGGTATTAAAGTTTATCGTTGGGGTGTAAGCTTTGGAGACTTTTCATTAAAAGGATATAATTTGCAAAGAAAACTTTCTATGCAATATGGGAATATTGCGGTGAGAGATTCAAATAATTTTGCTAAATTAAAAAACATTGGATTTAATAATTTGTCGTTAATTGAAGATTTAGCCTTTTTATATAATCCAGAGAATTTTAAAGATTTATTAACATTAAGAGAGATCAAGGATAAATATATTGTACTTTCATTTAGGTCTGATATTGAAGGGAGCAGAATGAATATGGAATATTTAGATAAACTAATTATAAAGATTACTCAAATTATAAAAAGTAATTTTTATAAAGATTACTCAATTGTACTGAGCTATCAAGTAGAAGAAGATTTACCAGTACTTCGTCTAATTCATGAAGCGTTAAATGAAATCAGTATCAAAAGTAAGATAATAGAAAAACAGCTTACTTTTTCAGAAGCTATTTCTCTATATTATAATGCGTCTTTTGTGTTTTCTAATCGATTACATGTAGCATTATTGGCATTTTTAAATAATACAGTGTCCTTAATTATTACAGATATAGAAAATCATCATAAACTCGTAAATATATATAATGATTTACAATTAAATGAACTAATAATTGATTGTGACAATAATCTATATGATTGTAATTATATAAATAATCAGAATGAGTTTTTGCAAAAATTTAATGATTCTACTTTTATTAAAAGAGAAGTAATAATAAATCACATACAAAATTTTTTATAAAATATATCATATGTTGTTCTTGTTAAGATTTCTATCTGATATTTTTTGGAATTATAAAATAGTAAGCATTGTTACCAATGTTCTATTATTTGGGTTAGTATTGAAAGTGCTAATTTTTGAAAAAAACCTATTTAATAAAGAATCAAAAAGTATTTTAAAGTCTTTGTTGATGTTTTCAGTGTTGTTGTTGTTTAGTTTTATTCAAAGTATAAACAATTTTACAGGAGCGGTTTTTTTAAAAATACTTTTTTCAATCATGATGTTTTTATACGGAGTGATTTATAGAGATAATATATATATGTTATTGAAGAAAATGGAATATGTAGGGGTGTTTTTTATTATGTTATTTTTCATTTTGTCTTTTTTTAATTTTTCATATCAATCTTGGGGAGGAGTAAGAACTTATAATGGATTGTATTACTTTAAAACAGATATGGCACTAGCAATTGTAATATTCTTGTCTTTTGTTTTATTGAGTAATAACTTATCAAGGTTAATAAAAACTATTATTGCAATAATAAGTTGCTACATTATTTACATTACTAATGCTAGAATTCATTTGTTGTCAATATTATTAGTTATTATAGTTTCTGTTTATGGTAAATATATTTTCGTTAATTTTAAAAAGAAGATATTATATTTTATTCCACTTTTTATTGCTGGATTTATTGGGATAGTTGTACTTTATAATTATTTTACAAGTTCAGGCAGTTTAAAAATCGACTTATTTAGTAAAGATGCATATGGAGATGCTAATTTGCAAGGCAGGAATCAAATATGGGAAGCGGTTGTAATAGGTTATAAAAATGCTCCTTTGATAAACCAAATTTTAGGAATGGGTTTAGATACTGATACCAAACTTACTGAAGATAATCTTGAAGATGGCTCAACCCACAATGCTCATAATGGTTACTTATTTATTCTAGTTGCTACAGGTGCATTAGGTTTTTTTGTATTTTTTAGATTTATCGCTCAAATTTTTAATAGGATTATATTATTGACAAAATACTATTCATATGACCAAGATCCTTATTTTAGAGGGCTTTTATATCCTATTTTAAATTTATGTTTAGTTAATATTGTTGTTTTTTTGGTTTCAAGCTTTACCGCTTCTACAATAATGTTTCAACAACAAACCTGGTTTTTAATGTTTTTTGCCGGGTATTTATTTAATATTACTTTCTTTAACAAAGTTTTTATAAACCGTGAAAAAAAATAATATGTATAATTTAGCTCCAATATTACTATTTGTATACAAACGATTAGATACACTTCAATATACTGTTGAGTCTCTAAAAGCAAATTTATTAGCTAAAAATAGTGAATTGTACATTTATTCAGATGCTTATAAATCTGAAACAGATAAGAAAGGAGTGGAGGATGTTAGGCAATTCATTAAGAGTATACAGGGCTTTAAATCAGTACATATTGTCGAATCTATTGACAATAAAGGCTTGGCGAAATCAATTATTTATGCTGTTTCTGAGATTATTAATCAATACGGAAAAGTTATTGTTTTAGAGGATGATTTATTACTGTCCTCTAATTTCCTTACTTTTATGAATAAATCTTTGGATTTTTACGAAAATAATCCAAAGGTTTATTCTATTTCGGGATTTATGTTTGATATAGATTTAAAGAAGCATTATAGCTATGATGTATTTTTCACAAAAAGGCATTGTTCATGGGGTTGGGCTATGTGGAAAGACAGATGGAATCGAATTGACTGGGAAGTTAAAGATTTTCAGGAATTTATGGATAATTTTTCTATGCAAAAAAAATTCAATGACATAGGAGCCGATTTAACCTATTCATTAAAGAGACAACAAAAAGGGGAGATAAATTCTTGGGCTATTCGCTGTAATTATCAACAATTTAAGGAACAGACATATACGGTATATCCTCTTAAAAGTAAAGTAGATAATTTAGGATTTGGTGATGATGCTACACATACAAAACAAAGATTTAATAAATATAAAGCAACTTTAGATAGAGAACTAAAATATGAATACTCATTTCCAGATGATGTATTTGAGGAGCCTATCTTAATAAATAAATTTAAAAGAAAATATTCGAAGCTTACACGTTTTTATTATTATGTTCTGAATAAATTATTTATGTAGAATTATGGAATCTATCTTTTGTGACTGGAAAAGAAATAAAGGTAATATTAAAGGTAGACTTATTTTATTAAGTTTCAGAATTTCTAATAAAGCGAAGAATAATAGATTGATTTTCTTTCTTTTACTTCCATTTTTAATTTTCCACCGCTTCTTTGTTGAATGGTTATTAGGTGTAGAAATTCCATGGAAGACTTCTATCAAAAAAGGGCTAATTGTTTACCATGGTCATGCATTAGTTATTAATAATGATACAGTAATTGGGGAAAATTGTACTCTTCGGCATTGTACAACAATCGGTAATAAACAATTAGAAGATTTATCTTACTCGAAATGCCCTACTATAGGAGATAATGTTGATATAGGTTCGAATGTTTGTATTATAGGGCCTATTTATATAGGAAATAATGTTAAGATTGGTGCTGGGGCGGTTGTTGTTAAAGATGTTCCTAACAATTCTATAGTAGTAGGAAATCCTGCTAGAATCATTAAACAGTTATAGCTTTGAAAGTGCTTTATATTCATAATTTTTACCATCATAAAGGTGGGGAAGAGTCTGTTCTAGAGCAGGAAAAAGAATTATTAAAAGAGGATGTAAATACTCGCTTGTTTTCTTCTGAAAATAATACAGGTATTAAAGGAGCATTACAGTTTTTAGCTTCCATCTGGAATTTCAGATCTTCCTCCAGATTAAAAAAGGAAATAGTTGAATTTGCTCCTGATGTAATTCATATTCACAATTGGCATTTTGCAACTGGGCCAATTATTATTAGAACCGCAAAAAATCATAATATTCCAGTTGTGTTGACCTTGCATAATTATAGAATTATTTGCCCTAGTGCAACCTTTCTAATAAATGGGAAGATTTCTACTAATAGTATTACAGCCAAATTTCCTTGGTTTGCAATAAAAAGTAAAGCCTACAGAGACTCCTATTTTCAAACTTTTTGGCTTGCATTCGTCGTATGGTTTCATAAAATTGCTGGAACTTGGAAGAAAGTAGACAAGTATATAGTGTTAACAGATTTTTCTAGAGAACTATTCCTTAAATCAACTTTAGAGTTGACTACTGCCCAATTCAGTGTTAAGCCTAACTTTGTAATGGACAAGGGTTTTTCTATCCATAATAGAGGTGCACATTTCCTATTTGTTGGCCGACTGAGTCCTGAAAAAGGAATTGATGTATTATTGAATGCATTTATAAAATCTAGATTTCCCGTCAGAATTATAGGAGACGGTCCTATGAAAAATCATATTTTAGATGTAGTCCATAAACATCATAATATTGAATATTTAGGTTCGATGCCTAATGATAAGATTCGTGAAGAAATGCGTCAGGCTTCTGCTCTGGTTTTTCCTTCAATTTGGTATGAAGGTATGCCAATGACTTTAGTAGAAGCTTTTTCTACAGGTACCCCAGTTCTTGCATCCAATCTTGGGGCAATGATGTCTATGATTGAGAATAATTTTAATGGCATGCTTTTTGAGTCTTCTAATGTTGATGACTTGATTAAGCATCTGCAGCATTGGAACTGCATTCCATTAAATCAAAAGAATGATTTTAGCCTTAACAGTCGGTTAACGTATGAACAACTGTACACGCCAAAAGCTAATCGTGAGAAATTGTTGTCTATTTATAAGGATGTTATGGCTAAGTCTTCCTAAGTTTTATGATCTTCAAAAAATCACTATTATTAACTTTTATGTTGACTGTTAATACGCTGGTATTAGCACAACAGTTGCATAAAGTATATGTAAGTAATTCGGGCCTTGATTCTAATCCAGGTACAGAAACCTCTCCTGTTAAGACTTTGAATAAAGCAATTGATATTGTTAAGCAAAAAAATGGGGGAGTTTCGGTGCTACTTAAAGGAGGTTATTATTCTTTGTCTGAAGGAGTGGAATTATCTAATGTCAATAACGTTAAAATAAGCAATTTAAATAATGAGAAAGTTGTTATTAGTGGAGGGATAAGAATTAATGAAAACCTAATTAAGCCACTTAATGATCCTGAAATATCAAGAAAACTAAAGACTGAAGCAAAAGGTAAAATTTATGAAATAGCATTAGATCAATTAAATATTTCAGATTATGGTGTTTATCGTCAGCATGGGCATCGGAGAGTTTCTCCAGCTCCACTTGAATTATTTTCGGATAATAAGCCTTTAATAGTTGCTAGATGGCCTAATGATGGATATTTGCCTTTAAAAAAAGTTATTGATTCTGGCTCAGTTCCTAGAAATAATGAAAACGATAACAGAGGAGCAATTATTGCATACGATTACGATAGACCTTCTAATTGGTCAAATCTTAATTCTATTTGGGTAAGAGGTGCTTTGGCAAATGGTTATTCTGATGATAACCTACAAATTAAACACATAAACTTGGATGAGAAGACAATAGAATTTTTGCAGCCAAGTCTTTATGGTGTTATAGGATCAGAAGGTGATAGCAAGATGACGAACTATAGAAGATACTTTTTTTATAACATTCTAGAAGAATTAGATTCTCCTGGAGAATGGTATCTAGATGAAGCTAAAAAAAAGATTTACTTCTGGCCATTAAGTGATAATATTTATTTGAATATATCTATTCTAGAGAAACCATTAATAAGCTTAAACAATACAGATAATGTATCATTTGAGGGAATAACATTTGGTTACAGTAGAGGTATGGGTATTTATGCAGAGCATACCAAAAATACAAAAATTAATAATTGTAGTTTTATCAATCTGGGTACTGTTGCGGTTAGTTTAAATACTTTTCTTGATAAACCAAAGGATGATTTTTATGATACTCTTATTAATGATGCAGACAAAAGTAATACAGATTTTAGTATGAATTCCTGTACTATTTCTTATACAGGTACGGGGGGCGTATTGCTATCAGGAGGTGATAGGAAGAATTTGATTGCAGCAAATAATGAAATTAATAATTGTGATATTTCTAATTATTCACGATTGAATTTATTTAGTTGCCCAGCGGTTACAATTAATGGAGTTGGCAATAAAGTACAACACTGCTATATTCATGAATCCTCTGGTCAAGGTATCATGTATTGGGGCAATAATCATGAAATTTCCTTTAATCACATTAAAAGTGTTGTTCAGGAGATCAGTGATCAAGGGGGCATATATACGGGAAGAGATCCATCTTCTACAGGTACTGAAATTCATGATAATTTTTTTGATGATATCGTTAGTAAATTTGGTTTTTCAGTAGCAGCAGTTTATATAGATGATGGTAGTGGGGGTATTAATGTTAATAATAATGTGTTTTTTAATTGTGGTTCATCTGGGGAGTATCCCTTTGGAGCTATTCATATTAATGGGGGAAGTAATAATTCATTTGATAATAATTATTTTATAAATTGTAAAAGAGCTTTTTCTATGTCTTCTTGGAGTGATGAGAAGTGGAAAAGAGTGATGTTTAGTAATGAGATGAAAAAGAAGCTTACTAGTGATGCCGATATTAACTCTAATCTTTATTTACAAAAATATCCTTACTTGAAGGGTTTTTTTGATGAGAATAATATAAAGCCAAGAATAAATACTATTACAAATACAATTGCGTATAAGGTAGGCTCTTTTACTTCGAATATTAAGGGATTTAGGCAGAGTAATATTATTGTTACAGACACCAACCCAGGTTTTGTAAATGTGTCCAATAAAAATTTTAATATAATTCTTAATAAAAATGTTAAGCTTAATAATGTCAAAAATAATCAAAGTTTGGGTTCTGATAAAATTAATATAAAGGACATTCGCCCCATTGATTTTAATAAGATTGGACCTAGGAAATAGCAGCAATGAATAAGCGTCTTATCAGTATAGATATAAGTATGGGTTCCTATAGTGAATTCATTGATAAATGGTTAGCTATGGCCCAGTCCAAACAATCAACTTATACGTGTGTAGCTAATGTTCATATGTTAGTTGAAGCCCATAATGACCCTGAATTTGCTGCTACAGTAAATAGTGCAGACATTGTTACGCCTGATGGAATGCCCCTTACCTGGGGACTAAGGCTTGTTCACAATATTAAGCAGGAACGTGTAGCCGGGATGGATTTGCTACCTGATTTACTAAAACAAGCTGAATTAAAAGAAATTCCAGTGTTTTTTTACGGAGGTACTCAGGCTATGTTGGATCAAACGAAACTATTTCTTATTCAAAAGTTTCCTTCATTGAATGTAGCAGGTATGATCAGCCCTCCTTTTCGAAATCTATCTGATCAAGAAGAAAGAGAAGTTATAGAAAAAATAAATAATAGTGGTGCACAGTTAGTCTTCGTAGCTTTGGGTTGCCCAAAGCAAGAAAAGTGGATGGCATCTATGAAGGGACGTGTTCAAGCTACAATGATTGGAATCGGAGGGGCCTTACCAGTTATGGTGGGTATCCAAAAACGGGCTCCTGAATGGATGCAAAAGGCATCTCTAGAATGGTTATATCGTTTATTTCAGGAGCCTGGACGTTTATTTAAACGATATGCTGTTACTAATACAACGTATTTGTTGTTATTAATGAGGGTAGTACTATCTCCCAAACCAATCAAAACAGCTCAAGTTTTATAACCAACCTGATTTACGAATGCTTAACATTCCAGCTAAAGAAGATGTTAGCCATTCTCCTTTATCCAAAGCTACAGTAGCTTTCCATTCTATTCCACCCCATTTGCCTTGAGGGATAATTACTTCAATTAATCCGGAGAATTGCTTCGCACCACCAGGTAAAGGAGCCGAGCTATAAGGACGCCCAAAGTTCCAACTTTGTGAGGCCAATGCTCTTAACCTTATTCCTGAGGGGAAAGAACCTACAGCAGCTAAGTGTAGTAGTTGCACACGATTATTACTAATCATAGAAAAGTTCTTGAAAGGCCCCCTTAGGTTATACCATCTCGGAGAAGCATCCATCCAACGGGTAATGAAAGGGGTGCCAATCACACGACGCTGATGAGTCCAGCCATCAATGTATTGGTAATTGTGAAAATAATCATCATTGCCTTTCGGATAGGTAGATCCACTTTGGTTCATGGTTGTCATGAATTCCGCAGTTATTTGAGCAATACGAAACGTTCTATTTAGCTCATGCGATTGATCCTTCCACCGAATTCCATAAAGGCCATCCGGGAAATTACCGAATACAACGCCCGACATATCTTCCCAGGGGCGTTGAACATAAAAAAACAATTGAGATTTTTTGAACTGTATTTCTAATGCCAGATCAATGGAGCCTAGATGATTACCAGAACGATTAAGCGTATCGAATGTCGTAAAAGTGCCATTGGTATTTCCTTCTATTTTGCTAGGCCATAACGCTTTTAAATAAGCATCCCAGCCATTTGGTAGTTGTCCATTATCTGATTTATCATTTCCTAAATATTTAGAATAGCCACCCCACTGAGCATAATGAGCCATTCCCCCATAAAATCGCAGTTTCCAGTTGGGTTTGCCGATGCGAACGTATAAGGCTTTCGCATGTAGATACACATTCTGCATCGAATCGGTATTGGAAAACCAGCCATGACTGAAGAAAGCATTTACTGAAAGTATTCCCTTTGTAAATTTTAGCGGGGCGTAGTCTTTCGTTCCAAGCCGAATTTGGGTAATGGGCACTGCATTTCCGGACCAGGCATACGAACCCGAAGTAAGTAAGGTATCGGTTATACCGTTAATCTCTTTACGCCTGCCTATGTAAAGTTCACCATGGCCTAGACGGATGGCGGCGTAGGCTTCGGGCAATACCAGACGCGAATGGCGGGTAACATTCCCAACGGCTTCAAGACTGGCTTTAAAATAGGGTCTTCGGCTCTGAGTGGCATTGCCCCAAAGTCCGGTGGCTCCCAGCGTAAGCAGTCCGGCGGGAGATTCCAGAGGTACTGTTCCAAACTGATTGGAACGTAACCAGAAGGGAGTTCGGGAACTAGTAGAGGCGATACCACTTAGTTCAGCTTTATAGCGTATCCCTTGTGTAGTAGTGGTATCGTAAACCGGGCGATTGAAAAGCTGAGCATATGCCGCCGACCTCATTAGCAGTAAACTAAGGAGAAAGAAAAGTTTAACGAAGTAGGGTGGCTGTTGCATCGAATTCTTTTTTCAGGCAGAAAATAAAAGATGAGCACCCTTGGATGGTTGCAAGAGTGCTGAATTATAATTACACAAACTCCAGCCCGCGTTTGCTGGCTTCGGCTACAAACTCTTTTACTTTTTGCTCCTTATGTTTGGGGCATACCAGAAGCACATTATCAAACTCGGCAACAATGTAATCCTGCAAGCCTTCTACCACCACCAGGCGTTCTTTAGGGGTCTTGATAATGCAACCCGAGGTATTATGTGTAACAATATGACCGTCGGTTACATTACCATTGGCATCCTGTTCCGATACTTCATACAGGGATTTCCAGGTGCCCAGATCCGACCATCCAATATCACTGAGTACCACATGGACATTATCAGCCTTTTCCATAATGGCATTATCAATCGAGATGCTCGAGCAGAGGGGATATAATTCCAGTAAGTCAGCGGCTTCCCGATCAGTATAGTAGTTCGCTTCGAGCTTTTCAAAGACCCTATGCATATCAGGTAGATAAGCTTCGAAGGCTTTACGAATCGCTTGGGCATTCCAGACAAAAATGCCCGCATTCCAGACGTATTCACCACTGGTTACAAACTCCTGAGCCAGTTCCAGATGCGGTTTTTCCCGGAAGGTTTTAACGGGTTTTACTTCACCTGCGGAATCTGCATCGAATTGTATGTATCCATAACCCGTATCAGGTCGGGTGGGGGTAATTCCCAGGGTAACCAGTATATGGTTCTCAGCAGTATCGGCTAAGGCTACTTTCAAGCGATTGATAAATTCTTTTTCTTTCAGAATGAGGTGATCCGCAGGAGTTACGATAATGTTAGCGTCCGGATCCTGAGAAGCAATTTTATAACAGGCATAACCAATACAGGGAGCGGTATTGCGGCGGGCGGGCTCCAGCAGGATCTGATGATCTGAAAGTTCGGGTAATTGCTCTTTGGTCAGCAGGTAATATTCCTGACTAGTAACGACGTAGACATTTTCTGGTGGACAGATCTCTTGCAGACGATCATAGGTCATCTGAAGCATAGTCCGGCCAATGCCTAAAACATCATGAAATTGTTTCGGGTAGGTTTGACGTGAAAACGGCCAGAAGCGGGTACCGACCCCACCGGCCATAATGACGACATAGGTGTGATTCATTGAATTGGCGGAATTCAGTTGTAAGAACCACCGCGTATCCTGGAGTATCGCAGCGGATTACGCGGTGGTTAAAAATAATTATTCAGTAACGGGTTCTAATTCTCCAACTTTTTCTCTACCGATGGAGAAATAGGTATACCCTTTATCCTTCATGTCCTT
>JASGGE010000009.1:0-48420 GCA_047605205.1 Siphonobacter sp. | reverse complement strand
TGTTCCCGACAATCACACTCAATACTATTAAAAACGTGACCAAAAATACAGGAAGAATGCACCCGGCACAGTACACTTTCAGCCCCGGCTACTTCTCCCATTACTAAGGCAATAGACTCTTTCTGTCCATCATAAAATAAAACTTCCTGAAACTCACCAAACTTCGTTTTCAGATTACCTTCGGCTAACTTAACAATCATATATTTATCATATTTATCAGGGACCATCAAAACAAATAAACCCTTCGAAACAAAGGATATTCTGGTGCTAATTCACCAGGCTACTGGCGAAAAGCAAAGTAGTAGATCTTCAGGCACTAGATGTATTATAATCCATTTACATTGTGGCTATTATGTTAGATCTCGTCCATAACCAACATCCAATCATTATTCTTCCCTGGCTTACCAGGTGGGTTAAATTCCTGAATTTGTTGTTCATTAATTTCTGTCAATTCGCCATTACGAGGATTAAACCAGCTTGCCTTCCAGGGCTTTTTAGAAAGCATTCGTTTGTCTATTCTGAAGTTTTGCCCGGTTGGTGTATATATTAATGCATATGCCTGTCCACGACAACACACGACATGATCTTTACCTCTCTTCTCCTTCAGTAAAAACGTCTCTCTACAGTCTAAATATGCTTTTGAGAGTAATAGGTTACTTAAATAATACAAGTCATCAATACCCGCTGGCTGTGGATTGATGTATCCGCCAGCCCCTGACAGTATAGCCTGATAGGCGTCCTGTCTTCGAGTACTCATATCGTCATTTTGATACATTCTCGGCTTCCGCAATAGAGACTTGTCCAATCGAGTAGCTTTCGTAATTTCAAAATCGGTCCACTTTTTATTTTCAGTATACGCTCCAATCAGATGAACCGTATCGTTCGCCTTTATAGTTTGGCCCATCGCCTCTACAAGAGTATCGGTCATTTCACCAATTAACCAAACTATATTTTTTCGATTTTTATATCGATTAGCTAGTAATTCAGTATAGGGTTTTACCTCTTCAGACGTCGTTGCTAGCATGCCCAAGGGTACCAGAGCAAGGTATATTCCTTTTTGGGCAGCTCTATCTATTACCTCATCCACGTGATTCCAATAATCATATTCTTCCGGTTTATTCGGATCGTTGCCATTTTCAACTTTGGTATCAGCTACTTTTTGGTGAATGAACGCCGAATCTCCATAAATATTTACGGCATCTGATGAGGGAGCTAGTGTTGCAATAATGATGTTATAGCCATTCTTTTTCTGATCTGTAAAATATACTTCTGCCTGTTCTCGCGTGAACTGGGTAAACAGCGAATCGTTTTCTGTTCCTAGCCAGAAAAAGGGCATTTTATCTTCAGTAATCAGAAACCGTTTCTGATCCGATACATTTAGAACATCTGTGATATGAGTTTGTTCTTGTTGTGTTTGGCAACCGAAGAGTATTAAAATAAGGAGAATCAATACTACTTTAATTCTTCTATTGAGTACCCATCGGATAGCGAGTTTATTCATCATTTCGATTCTACAAGTCGAGCTATTAGGGCTCTTTTCAGGCAATTTCATCACAAGAGAAATGCTATTTATCTTTACAGAATATGTAGATTTACTCATTAGGAAACTCGAAAAATTATTCTGTCTGGCAAAACCAACCTTCATCCGAGTACTCATGAAACACATTACCATTCCTGTTCCTAAAGGAGCTATCTTCGCTAACCTCGAAGGGTCGAGTGGTAGGGCTTACCAAAGAAACGCCATTAAGCTGGGGGCTTTTCTTATCATAATCTTGTTTTGCATTTGATTGGAAAATATGCTGGACGGGAGTTCGATATTCTGGCCTCTATAGTATTTGCTATTGAAACCGAGCGTGAGACTCAATCTGCCTTTAGCATTTTCAGGAACAGAAAGATCATACCGACGAACCCATCAAAAAAGCTCAGGA
Organism: Siphonobacter sp.; assembly: GCA_047605205.1. Lineage (GTDB taxonomy): Bacteria > Bacteroidota > Bacteroidia > Cytophagales > Spirosomataceae > Siphonobacter. The sequence continues at coordinate 46,492 of JASGGE010000009.1, read as the reverse complement.
ATATATTGAAAAAATTTCCAGGAAAAAATAACGATGGATGAGTTAGCTGATAATCTGGCGATTGGCCGACGAAATCTGGAACGACGATTAAAAAAAAGCTTTGAAACCAGTCGCAAGAATATCAACGAGGTTATGTACGATGTAGGATATACTGACCGTAAAACTTTCCGAATACCTTTAGGAAGATTATGGGTTATCCCCGATTGAATACCGGAATAAGTACAACTAAAGAAACCATTACCTGGTAATTATGTATAAATATGGTAACGTGTGGTATAAAGAATAGGAGAAATCAGCACATACTGCCTTAGCCTGTTTTCTCATTCATCAGCTTAAAAACACAACTTATTATATAGAGCAGGCACCGCTTAATGCGACTACTGGTTAAATTCTTTCCTATAATCGGTTATTCACGTAGAGATCGTTACTGTTTTCTGGTAATACTCAGGCAGTTGCATGGCATCTAGCATAAACCGGGCAACATTATAGCGGCTGATGGTCAGGTTAGGTTTGGGCGTATTATGAAATGTAATAATAATTGTTTTGGCTTTTGTACCGTTAGTCAAGCCAACCGGACGGACAATAGTCCAGTTAAGCGTTGAGGCTTGTAACAAATCCTCCTGCCGCTCGTGATCCCGATACGCTACCCCAATATTGCTATGATCAATTAACCAACGAAACCAACCTGGAATATCCGATTTGGTTTCATGGACTCCCCATGCAGTCAGTACCAGAACACGTTTTACACCATGACGAACCGAGATGTCAATAAGCTGTTCCATTACACCTGACAAAAATTTAGAAGGCGTGCGAAGCGTGGCCCAGGGAAAATCAGATTTTCTTGAAATATTTAATGTACTTACCACCACCTCACAGCCCATAACAGCATTTTCAAGTGAGCTTTCATCTAAATCGGGGCTTTCGAAAATGGTTAGCCTATCCTGTAGAGAAGCCGGAATTTTAGATTTATCTCTTACCAAAACAGTTATCGTATGGCCTGCTTTGAGAGCTTCCTGAAGCAGGATTTTCCCCGTTCGGCCAGTGCAACCCAATAATAATAGTTTCATGAATCAGGAACATTCAATAGAGGTTAGTGTAAGTAATTATTTTAAGCCATTCAACAGAATCTCTGACACACACGAAAAATCAGGATTATTCTAGTAAAAAATATAAATATTATCGTTAAAAGGCAACCCATATAATAATTTAGAATTAGTCTTAATAAATTAGCAACCGAAAGCACTTTGTTATTTTGAACATACACTCTTCCAATGTTTGCATAAAAGCTTTTCGCGAATCTTTATGAAAATTAAACTTTTTACATTTGCCGTCAGCCTTTTTTTAGGCTTAACCGTCGGGTTTTCACAAAATACCGGGTCGATCAGTGGCCGAATTACTTCCTTCACGAACGAACCTCTCGAATCTGTTTCCGTATCAATTATCGAACTTCGAAAAGGGACACTCACTGATGAAACAGGGAACTATCAAATCAAAAACCTGAATCCGGGTAGTTATACCATTCGGGTCCAAACGTTGGGTGCTCCAGAAAAAGACATCCCTGTAGACGTAATCGCCGGTCAGAATTCGGTCGTGAATTATCAATTTACGCAGGAAAACATTCACGCCCTTCAGGAAGTAACGATAACGGGGTCTACTAATAAATTTTCAAAAAAGGAAAGTATTTATGTGGCTCGTCTTCCGCTAAAAAATCTGGAAAACCCACAAGTATTCATTTCTGTTCCCAAAGAACTGATTCAGGAACAATTAGCAATTGATTTAGGGAGTATTTCGAAAAACATTCCAGGTTCGGGGATTCCCCAACTAGCTAATCAGGGCCGGGTAACTTTTCTCTCGAGAGGTTTTCAAACCGAACCCATGGTACGAAATGGAGTAGCGGGATTTGCGTATTCAGTGATTGACCCTGCTAATCTGGAGCGTATTGAGGCCATCAAAGGCCCTTCTGCAACACTATTCGGAAGTAATATTACCTATTATGGTGGCCTTTTCAATCGGGTTACGAAAAAGCCTTTCAACGGTTTTGGTGGAGAAGTTTCTTACTTCGGAGGAAGCTGGAACCTGAACCGACTCACGGTTGATGTGAATACGCCAGTCAATGAAGATAAAACCATGTTGTTTCGCATAAATGGAGCGACCTCTTTTGAAAGAAGCTTTCAGGATGCTGGTTTTTCAAGATCATTAAGCCTTGCTCCGAGTTTTTCATACCAAATTACCGATCGTCTGTCTTTATTATTTGATGTAGAATTTGGGCAGGTTAAGGCTACTTCACCCGTGCGTTTCACTCCTTATACTGGCAGTAACAAAACGCAGACAATTATTGACATGAAGTTTCCGTACTACAGGTCTTTCTCCAGCAATGACGTAGCCTACTCAACCCAGATGATGAACCTTTTCGCTCAAATGAACTATAAGCTTTCTGAGCATTGGACCAGCCAGACGGTTATTTCACGGGCAAGATCATCCATTGATGGTTATCTAACTGGTTTTCAAGGACGAACTGATTCTACTTTACGAGCACAGGTAGTAGTAGGATACACCGTTTTCATGGCCACGGATATGCAACAGAACTTCATTGGCGATTTCCATATTGGTTCGATGCGTAATCGTCTGGTGGTCGGGCTGGATTACTATAATACCGATAACTCCTTTGATCGGGTGACTGTCTACGGGGCTAACATTAATTTCATTAATCCTGACAGTGACTATAAGCTTAACAAAGCAACTATTGATGCGTCCTTATCTACCGGAACGGTTCGGGCCGAAAGCAATGGCAGCAATACCTACAGTGCTTACGCTTCGGATGTACTGAATATTAGCGAACGGCTTCTGGCCATGCTGAGTCTTCGTGTTGATCGGTTCCAGAATAAAGGCACTTACAATATCTCTACCGGTGTTAACTCCGGCGATTATGGTCAGACGGCCCTTTCTCCCAAGCTGGGCTTAGTCTATCAGCTTGTCAAAGATCGGGTATCGTTGTTTGGAAACTATATGAATGGCTTTACCAACCAAACCGGAACGGATGCAGACGGAAACACATTTAAACCTGAGCAGGCCAATCAATTAGAATTTGGATTGAAAGGAGACATTCTCAAGCACAAACTGGTTGGTACCATTAGCTATTATGACATCCTTGTGAAAGACATTGTACGGGCTGATCCGAACGATGTGAATTATAACATTCAGGATGGAACACAACAGAGCAAAGGAATTGAGCTGGAATTAACGGCGAACCCCGTTGCTGGTCTGAACATTATTGCTGGTTATGCTTATAATGACAGTAAATATACCAAAGCCGATGAAACCCTGCAGGGCTTACGCCCGGCTTTGTCTGGCCCGCCACACATGCTAAATATTTGGGCTAGTTATCGATTCCTTGCGGGAAATTTGAAAGGCTTTGGCCTGGGTTTTGGTGCAAATCATGGCGATGAGGCCTATCAGACGAATACCACGACAGCCAAAGTTATTCTACCAGCTTATACGTTGTTAGACGCTACCTTATTTTACGACCAGCCTAAGTACCGTATCGGGTTCAAACTCAACAACATTACCAGTGAAAAAACCTGGTCGGGGCGTTTGGCCCCGCAAAACCCCGCTCAGTTCATGGGAAATATCACGCTGAAATTCTAGGGATTCCCTCCCTCAAAAACGGGTGTCCGGTTCTTTAAAATCCAGGCACCCGTTGTATTACTTTGATTTCATTCGCAAGATTTCTTTCCTAAACAATTCCAGGAATTCACATGATAATCTTTCGAAATATTCAAATAAAGTTAGTGACTCTTTAGATCTTGTTTATATTTGATCTTAATAAAACTCTAAATAAGTTTTCAGTAGGAACCCTTTCCGATTACACTTCATGAAACAAAAGTTCACCTTTCGGAAATTGATCAATGATCTTCATTTGTGGGTGGGACTATCAAGTGCCTTGGTTCTTACAATCATGTGTTTTTCGGGGACGATGTACGTTTTCCAGCGGGAAATCACGCAGTTTCTGAATAAGGATAAATTTTACGTTCAGCCTAATCAACAGGCTACGTTTTTACCAATTAATCAACTCAAAGATCGGGTAGAACAGCAAACCGGAGGGAACGTTACCAGCATTCAGATTGCCCAGCATGCCGATGAAGCCTGGACATTTACGGTTACAGCAAAAGAAGAAAAGGCTGATACACCAAAACGGAAAACGAAAAAAGAAGGTACTGAGAAGGAAAAAGCAAAAAGCTTACTCGTAAATCCCTACACTGGAACCGTTCAGGGAGACGCTAAAACGCCTACATCGCTCTTCTTTGCAAGTGTATTGAAGCTTCACCGCTGGCTCCTGATTGAAAACAAAGATATCGGCGGAGCCATCACCGGGGCGGCCTGTTTGATGATGCTCTTCCTTCAGCTTTCGGGTTTTGTACTCTGGTTACCCGCTAAACTCAAGAGCTGGAAAAAGTGGAGTGTATGGGAAACTGGCTTCAAAATCAAATGGAATGCCAGTCGTAAACGACTCAATTTTGACCTCCACAAAACACTAGGCTTTTACGCGTTTCTTTTCATTACTATCTGTGCCTTAACGGGGCCTTACTTTGCGTTAAGCTGGTATAAAACCGGAGCACTTAGTTTACTCGGTCAAAAAGCAATCCGGAAGGACAATCCTTATGAATCTGTAGTTGGAACAAAAGTTATTAGCCTGGATGAGGTTGTTACTCGAATCAACTCCATTTATCCTTACGAGGGTCATATCCGAATTACCATGCCGAAAGGAAAAACGGGTTCTTTTTCCATCCAGAAATACGCAGAAGGCTTCTTAACCTGTTCGGGTATTGACCGGGCGGAGCTGGATCAGTACTCAGGAGCGGTGCTTAATCTGGAAAAGTATTCCGAACAGCCCCTGGCGAAAAACCTGATTTATTCCGCAAAGGCAATTCACACCGGAGAAATTTTCGGCACTTTCACCAAAATTCTCTATTTCCTGGCCTGTCTTATAGCTACTACACTACCGACTACAGGCTTTTACATTTGGTGGAACAAACGTTCGAAAAAAGACCAGAAAAACGTTCCGGGTAAGTCGGGTTCGCGTCGTGCTCCTCAACGGGCCGCACCTGTTAACTTAGCTGCCCGTTCTTAACTGAAAGGAGCCAATAACGCATCTGCTATTGGCTCCTTTGGCTCCTTATTATAGCATTTCTTCCCAGAAAATACGCTGCACGTTTTTTACTCTTTTTGGTTAAGGCAGAGTGAACCAGCTATCGGGAATATCCTTTGGTTCCGAACCATTAAAGCTATATTTCAGCTTGAGTGTGAAACCGCCGCCGCCTTCGATAAAGTCAGCCTCGAAAGGGTGTGCTCCTTTTTTCAGAGCAACCTGTCCACTTTTTTCAATCGGAAAATGGTTGCCGTCATTATCCACCACCATCCGATCGGCAATTCGTAAAATCCCGCCGTCGTCGCAGGTATAGAAAAAGCTATATACTCCGGTTTCGGGAACGCTGATTTTCCCACGAAACTGAATGCCAAAACTCGGAGCATTAACCGACTTAGGCACGACAATGTTTGGGATGCTATAAGTACTGTCAGGTTTTTCCTGCTTCATCAGTTTGGTTTCCCTGAACGCCTTTTTGTAATAACTACAGGATAAGCCGGCTTTTGTTCCGGCAGTGACGGGTTCTGCGTAGGCCTGTTGCTGATAACGAAGGGTATAAATGTCACCGCGTGTGCCTGAAGGCGTGAAGGCAGCCACTTTAATGGTTTGGGGTTTGGTAATGGTTAGTACTTTACCCAATTCAGGTGAAGACGCTTGCGGAAACGAACCGTCGGTGGTGTAACGAATGGTGTAACTTTCCAGCGGTTTTTTAATCGTCAGGGTGGCTTTGTCAACGAATACGTTTTCTTCTGTAAAGCCCGTAAGATCAGGCAAGCGATAATGAATACCCATTTTTTCCATTCGCAGGTAATGGGCTAACAAGCGTTTCTGATAGGAAGGAAAATCTTTTTTATTCGTCCAGACTACTTCTGAAAGAGCCGTCATCCGGGGCATGTACATATACTCCGCCCGATTTTCAGTAGGAATATATTCCGTCCAGAGATTAGCTTGTCCGCCCATAAAAAGCTTCGTTTGTTCAGGGGTAATACCTTCGGGAATGAGGCTGATGTTATATACATTTGATAGCGACTGAATACCCGGAGGGCTGTCAAAGTACAGATTACTCACAGGCGTCATCACGATGTAATTCCCATTTTGGGCAGCTTTATTGGGTTCCTTTGGCAACCACGACCGCCAGTACATCACAATGGCCGAGGAGTCAATCCCACCTTCCAGAATTTCGTCCCAACCAATTAGTTTCTTGACTTTTGAAGCGAAAAACTTCTGCATCCGGTGCACAAAGTAACTTTGCAGCTCCTCTACCGTTCTGATACCCTCTTTTGCCATTAACGCTTTGCAGGCGTCTGATTTTGCCCAAGTTGTCTTCTCAACCTCATCCGCTCCCAAGTGAATGTATTTACTTGGAAACAGGGTCATTACCTCATTAAATATATCCTCTGCAAACTGATAGGTCTGCTCATTACAGGGACAGATTGGGGTAGAGAAGGTCTTGCCCCAACCAGCATCTGAGGTACAGCTTAGAAACGGATACTGTTTAATAGCCGCCATCATGTGGCCGGGCATATCAATTTCCGGAATTACTTCAATGGAACGCTCAGCGGCATAAGCTACTACTTCTTTAATTTGTTCCTGCGTATAGAAGCCTCCGTATACCTGCTTTCCATCTTTTTGTTTCAGAAAACGAGGGTCAATCACAAAATCAGGGTTATCAGCCGAACGTTTAATACAGGAAGAATCCTGGTTATTTAAGGTTCGCCAGGCACCTTCCTGCGTTAGTAAAGGATATTTCTTGATTTCAATCCGCCAACCCTGATCGTCGGTAAGATGCCAGTGAAATTTATTGAATTTATACAAAGCCAGTTGATCAATATATTTCTTGATGAACTCAACTGTAAAGAAATGCCGGGAAACATCCAGGTGCATTCCCCGCCAGGAATAAGCAGGCTGATCATTAATCGTAACGGCCGGCACTTTCATGGGTAATTTCATATCCAGTGGCAGCAATTGCCGAATGGTCTGAATACCCAGATGTAAACCCGCATTGGTTTTGGCTAGCAACCTGATTTCTTTAGCTGTAATCTGTAATGAATACCCCTCGTCGTTAGTGATCCTGGAATCATAGCCCAGAACAATCCGGTTAGCGGCACTACCATTCCCCGAAATACTTAATAATGTTTTCAGCTGATTGCCAGGAGCGGCAGCTCCGGCAGGAATTTCGAGATGCGTATTCGAACTAATTTCAAAAGTGCCAGACTGAGCCTGAAGCGAAGCTGGGTACGGAATAAGCGGATACGTGGTTTGCTGAGCCTTTACCATTCCACTTAGCAGCAGGCAGCCCACAAGAAAGATCTGTTTCATTCTTTAATGTTCAATGTCATCTTATATAAAGGTTTCACAAAGAAGAACAGATTGTTTGGTATATACTCGCCTGCATTGAAAGCAACCTATCATTTCCCAGGAAATTGATACTCTTCATACGGTATTATAACCCCGTTCGGCTAGTTCAAACATGGCGGCTTTCGGATAATCTTCAATGCGTGATAAAACAAGAGGTAAGTCATAATCAGGTTTCAGGGTTGCTCGTTTGAAAACGATTTCCCTCGAAAAAGCTGAGCCAGACTTATTTTCAGGGCAGTCTGATTACTTTTGAAGTATGAATACTGTACGAATTGGTATTATTAATGTGTCAGACCGGGCCAGTGCCGGTATTTACGAAGACATTCCCGGCAAGGCTATCGTCTCAACCTTAAAAGAATACCTGAAAACAGAATGGGAACCTGAATATAGGGTTATTCCTGACGAGCAGGAACGGATCTCTCAAACACTGATTGAACTGGCAGACATACATAATTGCTCTTTGATTGTTACCTCCGGCGGAACCGGCCCTGCTCCTCGTGATGTAACCCCCGAAGCAACTGAAGCAGTATGCCAGAAAATGCTCCCGGGTTTTGGGGAACTCATGCGGCAGGTAAGTTTACAGTATGTCCCTACGGCAATTTTATCCCGTCAGACTGCCGGTATTCGTAACCAGTCGCTCATTATTAATTTACCGGGAAAACCTTCGGCCATACGCCAGTGTCTGGATGCTGTATTTCCAGCCGTTCCGTATTGCATTGATTTAATTGGCGGGCCTTTTCTGGAAACGCATGAAACGGTTATCAAAGCCTTTCGCCCCCAACGTTCCTAATCAGAGAATTCAAACCCCTCGGCAAAGGTTTTAGGGGCTATCTAACAATTATGAGATTAAAAGACGAAAATAAACCGCGAAAAGGCCGTTGAGTTGATTGTGAAAGAAGGGCTTGATGGCCGTAGTTTTGGTAACCTTTTATGTTAACTAACGAGATTCTTGATTGAACCCTTCAACTGGTATTAAAACCAGATAGCTTCAGTAATACAACATTATCTATACCAACTATGGACGTATCTTCCAAAAAGTTTACCAGATATGAGGCCTTTGTAATTGCCATTCTGGCGATTCTGCAATTCACCATCATCCTTGATTTTATGGTATTATCTCCACTGGGAGCCATACTCATGCCTACCCTGCACATTACGCCGCAACAATTTGGCTGGGTAGTGTCGGCCTATGCATTGAGTGCCGGAGCTTCTGGTTTGTTAGCCGCAGGGTTTGCGGATACGTTTGACCGCAAGAAACTGCTTTTGTTTTTCTATACGGGTTTCACCCTCGGAACGTTCCTATGTAGTATTGCCAATAGTTTCTATTTCCTGCTTTTCGCCCGCATTTTCACCGGAATATTCGGTGGCGTGATTGGCTCTATCTGTGCAGCGATTATTACTGATCTGTTCCGTATGGAGGTCCGTGGCAGGGTGATGGGTTTTGTGCAAATGGCCTTTGCAACAAGTCAGGTATTAGGTATTCCGATTGGCCTATACCTGGCTAATCACCTCGGCTGGCATTCGCCCTTTACCATGATTGTCGCCTTCTGTATACTAATTGGTATTGCCATTATCCTGTATTTAAAACCGATTGACGCTCATTTAAAGCTAACTATCGAGCATAGTGCCTTCACACACTTAATGAAAATCATTTCACAACCCAATTATTTACTTGCCTTTGCTACGACTACTCTTTTGGCAATGGGGGCTTACATGCTAATGCCTTTTGGCAGTGCTTTTAGTGTTCATAACCTGGGCATCAACTTTGCTGACATACCGACTATTTATATTATTACTGGTATTAGTTCGATGATTGCTGGCCCTTTGTTAGGCCGTTTTAGTGATAAAATTGGCAAGTACCGTTTATTCATAATAGGTTCGCTGATTGCAATTACCATGACCTGCATTTACGGAAATCTGGGAGTGACACCTATTATAACCGCTATCCTGATTAATGTTGTGCTATTTATTGGCATTACCTCCCGCATTATTTCTTCCTCAGCATTGATGACCGCCATTCCACAACCCAAAGACCGGGGAGCCTTTATGAGTATTAATTCATCCGTACAGCAAATTGCGGGGGGTGTCGCCGCCGCTGCCGCCGGATTTATTGTAAAAGAAACCCCCAGTGGTTACCTCGAACGTTATGATATTCTTTGTTATGTAGTTAGTGCCGGGATGATTCTGAGTATGGTTATGATGTATTTCGTAAACCGTATGGCTAACCGAACTCCATTACCCCTGCCTGAACAAGTATAATGTTTGTGCCTTCATAAACCTGCTTCCGTCAAAGCAGATTTTTTATTAAAGATACGGATCTACCAGGCATCATTTTTTAGCCTATTCTTTTCATCATTCAATCGCACGTACCTTCGCACGCATTATCGCAGCTCTATGGCTACCATTTACACTCCAAAACAACAGCGGTTTCTTGTTATAGCGAGTATTTTAATTGTTGCTGGATTTATCATTGCCGGCATGTGGGAATACATCGGCTCTTTCCTGGGAGCTTGTATTCTCTACGTGATGCTCCCCCCTGGTTTAATAATCTGGTTCATAAAAGGCACTGGAATCGAACGGCCGTAACGGTTGGCCTTTTAATTTTTTCAATACTCGTAATTGTCATTCCATTTGCCGTTTTAAGCTTACTGCTGGTAGACAGAGTTCGGTATTACAGCCAGAGGTATGGAGAAATCCTCGAACTGGTTAAGAAAATGGAAGACCTTACGGGTTTGTCTGTTACAGATAAAGATAGCATTCAATCCCTTATTCAAAAAGGAGCTACCTGGGCTAGTCAGCAATTTACCACTGTTCTGAACGGCACACTTGATATCCTGATCATATTAGGTTTAATGTTCTTCATGATGTATTACATGTTTACACAGGAAGAACAATTTTTAAATGGTCTAAAAAAATATCTTCCGTTTAATGTACATACGAATAAAGAACTCGGCGAAAGCCTAAAAAACATGGTCAATGCCAATATTATAGGGCAAGGCCTTATTGCCTTGGTTCAAGGCATATTGACGGGCTTAACTCTATGGTTATTTGGCATTCCTGATTCAGCATTCTGGGGAACCGTTGCATTTTTTCTTGGTTTCATTCCGGTATTAGGTACGCCGCTGGTATGGGCTCCTGCGGGCATTATCCAGCTCTCTCAGGGAAATACTGGAAATGGCGTTGGCATCTTACTCGTTGGAGTCATTCTTATTATCAATATTGATAATGTCCTTCGAATTGTACTTGCCAAACGCATGGGCGATGTCCATCCGCTCATTACACTGGTTGGCGTTGTATTAGGGGTTCCCATGTTTGGTATTCTGGGCTTAGTAATCGGACCTTTGTTACTTTCTTACTTTATTGTTCTGTTTAAAGTCTTCGAAAGGCAGAATAAGCAATTGCTCAGCGAAGAACGTAAGATGGAAAAAGAATCATCCGAAAGCCATGATTAACATTAAAACCTTACCCTTATCACCTGAAAATCAGCTACGACAGATCGGCTGGGACTGGCTATTGGGCTCAGAAACAGTGCCTTACCTTACCCACGAACTAGTGGCTATTAATCAGGCTGAGGCTCAGGCTTATTACGATGCTGCGAACGATCTGTATGAATTATTTGTAAACGCTGCTCAGGTGATAATTGATGAAAATCGATTTGATGAACTTGAGATTCCCGAGAATCTGGTCGAGCTGATTAAGCTTTCCTGGAACGATGACCGGCATTTACACCTGTATGGCCGCTTTGACCTGGCAGGAGGCATTAATAATCAACCTATTAAGTTAATTGAATTCAATGCCGACACCGCCACTTGCATTCCCGAAACAGGTATTATTCAGTGGGCTCACCTGAAAGCAAACGGACTGGACGAAGCCGCTCAATTCAATACCTTATACGAATCGCTGGTTGAAAACTTCGAAGTATTACGCAATCTCAATGCCGACCTCAGTCCGACGCTACTCATTTCAGCCATGCGGTACGCCCCCGAAGACGAAGCCAACGTGCAGGTATTAGGCGAAGCAGCCCGGGAAGCTGGTTTTGACGTGGACTATGCTTATGTAGATGAAGTAGATTTTTCGCCAAGTGAAGGTATTTTTCGGCAAAATCCGCAAAATGGCAATTTTGAACGCTTTGATTTCTGGTTCAAACTCGTGCCCTGGGAATACATTGCCTGGGACGAACCCGAACTAGCGGATATACTAACACAAGCCGTTAAAAATCGGAAAGTAGTTATTATCAACCCTGCCTATACGCTACTTTTTCAGTCAAAGGCGATTTTGAAAGTTTTGTGGGAAATGAATCCGAATCATCCGCTGTTGCTGGAAACAACCCGTCAACCACTCATTGGAAAGCCTTCTGTCAGTAAGGTCTTATTCGGACGTGAAGGAGCCAACGTTGAAATTCTGGATGCACACGGTAAAACGACCGAAGAAGCCGCAGGTGAATACGAGGAGCAAAATCGTATTTATCAGGAATACATCGAATTTGCTTCGGACTCAGCCGGAAACCGCTACCAGGCCGGAGTCTTTTTCGCGGGTGAAGGTTGTGGCTTAGGGTATCGGCGAGGCGGGAAAATTCTGGATAACTCCGCCCAATTTTCAGGGCATATTGTTGAATAATAAAAGAAAGCTGCCAGCATACTGGCAGCTTTCTTTTATTCAGGTAATGTAAACAGATTCATCTTTTGGGATGATACTGAAATAGCCCGGAGAAAAGCCTCTAATTGCAATCGTTCTTCTTTTGTCAGTCCCAGTTTTCTTAAAATAGGCGATGTAACGGGACGTTTTGTCTCGTCTACTTTCACAAATCGTTGTATCGGAGCCGGATTTCCCAGGTTATAATACTCTATCACATCCATCAGGCTTGGGAAATTCCCATGGTGCATCCACGGGCCTGTACGGGCGATTTCACGCAAGGAAGGGGTTCTGAAGCGGCCAATATCTTCTTTTTGTTGGGTCTGATTATACTTCCCGAAATCCTGCATTTTCGTTCCGTACAGCGTTTGCCCATCGTTATGAAACTGGTTATCTGAAAACAAAGGCCCATTATGGCAATTGATACATCGGGCTTTAGTACGAAACAAGTGTAAACCCATCACCTCATCATTAGTCAGTGCCTGAGCATTGCCCTTAATGAATTGATCAAACCGACTTGGAGGGCTTACAACAGTACGCTCAAATGTAGCAATGGCCTGCTGGATGCGTTCAGTGGTTATGTTATCTGTCCCGAAAGCTTCTTTAAAGTACTGTCGATACCCTTTTACCTGCCTAATGTTCCGTTGCATTGCTTTCAGGCTTTGGGCCATTTCTGCCGGGTCCTGAACTGGAAAACTTACCTGATCTTCTAAGTTAGAAGCCCGGCCATCCCAAAATAAACGAGTATAGTAAGCGGTATTCAAAATGGTCATTGCGTTGCGTTTGCCATTCTGACGATTATGACCATAAGATAGATGCCGACCATCCCCCCAGCCCAACTCAGGGTCATGACAGGACGCACAGGCAATTTGTTTCGAAGCAGAAAGACGAGGATCAAAAAACAGCATCTTTCCTAACTTAACCTTCTCATTGGAATATGGGTTATAAGCCGGAAAAATTGGTTTAGGTAATACCCCCAGCTCATGAAAATCGGTTATCAATGAGTCCAGATTAGGCTTGGGCCACTGGCTCACCTTTCCACTACTATACAAATTACGTAATACTTCAATTGAATAGGTTTCGTCTATATTAACCGACGAAACTCCAATCAAAATCAGCAGACTAACCAAAACTCTCATACTTCAAAAACTGGCTCTTATCGCTCAGGTTTACTGTAGGCTCAGTGCATCAACACTTAATTTATACTTCCGATACACAGCAGCAGACCCTCCGATGTTGGTTTCATTGAATTTCACAACCAGATCAATCACTTTAGTTTCTTCATCGTACGTACCTTCTCCGCCAATGCCAATGGTAAACGTACCCACCGAATCTTTCTTGGTAATAACGATATCCTGCTCTTTAACCTTTACGGTTCCTTTGGTTGCTCCTTCTGACTCTGGGAAAAACTGAAGCACTTTTTCGGCATTAATTTTCGCTTCCTTGATATTATTGGTTCCGATAGTCCCCTGATAAAGTGTTACCATTCCAAATAGATTAACTCCACTATTCACTACATAAGGGTTTGTGAAGCCAATGTAAGTAGCGTCATCTTCCGGTACTGTGGAAAAATGAGAGGCAATACGTGATGTCCAGGCTTGAGATGTAGAGTCATAGCGATATACATACATCTGATAATAAGTATCCGTTTTATGAAAAACCGAAACTGCCGAGCTAGAGGCTTCAACGGTTTCCTCTTCTTCTTCTACTGCGGGTTCAGGATCATTTTTAGAACAGTTGGCTAACAATAAAGTTGCGATAAATGCTAAGGGAAGCAACGATTTGATTTTCATACAATTACTAAATGGATAGTTTGACAAATAAAAAGTTTCCTTTAATAGCCCGGATTCTGACTGAGCAAAGGATTAACCTGTACGGTTAATGTTGGGAATGGCAGTACGTAATAAGGTGAAGGATACTGAAGTGTACAGGTTGAACCTGAACAGTCGGTTCGGGTAACGTTTTCCTGACGGCGGGCAAGATCAAACAACAGAAAACCTTCATAACACAGCTCCTTACGGCGTTCAAGCAAGATACGATCAATGAGTTGTTGGGAATCTGAGATTGACAAGGCCACGGCCGTTGAGTCTGCCCGCTGCTGAATGGTGTTTAGATCAGCAAGTGCCTGAGTAAGGTTTCCTAACTCGGCGGCAGCTTCTGCCCGAATCAGATACATTTCTGAAAGCCTGATAACCTTAATGGGTGTTGCATTTGCCGATCCGGTGGGGTATTTCTGGCAAAACCAGTATTCAGTATTACTTACTGTTGCCGAAGTATAAAAATGACTCTGATTCCGAACATCTGTAGCCGAATATAGACTTAACAAGTCAGTCGTTGCGGCCATTTGTAAATCAGTCGATGAAGCACTTACCGTCGAAACATCGAAGTATGTACCCAAACTGGTTCCGGTAAAAGACGTAGGCACAGCCAGTTCAAAAATAGATTCGCTTGTATTGGTTTGAATCCAGGCAGTTACGTATCCGGCATTTGTATATAAGCTGTATGAATTGCTGGCAATTAATTCATCAGCATACTGATAGGCTTCTTGCCAGTTACCCATATTAAGGTATACTCTGGCCATAAGTCCTTTTACAGCAGCCGGACTCATATAATTTTTAGTACTACCATCGCTAAAAACAGCTGTACTATTTTCAAACAGCACCAGGGCTTGTTGCAGATCTGCCAGAATGGCCTGATAGCATTCAGCAACAGTAGAACGGGCTCTGATCGATTCACTTAATAAAACCGGCTCAAGATTAAGAATAATTCCCTCGTGCGAGGCATTTGCCGTATAGCCATAATGCTGAGCAAAAAGCTGAACTAAATCAAGATGCACTAAAGCTCGTAAAGCAGTTGCTTCGGCTACTAAACGCGTCCGGGTCTTCTCCGTACCATTGGTAATAGATGGCACATAGTAGATGATATTATTCAGGTTATTCAGAATAGAATACAGTTGCTGGTAGGTATTATTCATATCACCATCATCTGCACTGGCGGCAAAAAAGTAAGTGTCCAGTAGAATCGTTTTGGAGATCTGGGAATACTTTACATTTCCACCTGTCACTTCCGGATACAACATCCGGTTACCATTGTAATAGCTTATTTCCAGAAACGAACGGTAAGCCCCACTTAAGGCTACTTTAGCGGACTCAAAATCCGTGAAGGTTTCCTCTAGCGATATTTTATTCTGCGGCTCCTTATCCAATAGGCCTTGACAGCTACTCAGGAACAACAGCAGTATTACGAAATATTTCATTGCTTTTTAATTAAATAATCATGGCAAGGCCAGCCGAAAACGTACGAGCCTCCGGATATGTAAATCGAATCTCTCGAACACCGTTACGACCAGCCGGGCTTTTTTCCCGATACCAATACCCCAGATTAGTGCCATTCAGATATGCTGAAATTTGCTTGAGTTTCAATCGCTGCGTGATTGAAGCAGGAATCTGATAATTCAGCTGAAGATTTGAAAGCTTGATATACGTCAGATCATGGAGGTAACGGGAAGAATTTCTAACCAGCCCTTTATATATCGACAACTTCGAAACAGGAGCAATGTCACCAGGTTGCTGCCAGCGGTCCAGCAGGTTAACACTCATATTTGTATTCTGTAGATTTAATCCATCTGCATAGTATTTGGTAGATTCCATGACGTTGCCTCCAAAGGAATAAAGCAGATTGGCTGTCAGGGAAAATCCTTTATAAGTCAGTGTATTTACCCATCCTCCCTGAAGTTTAGGCAACTTATCTCCGAGAGGAATCCAGGTTGAAGAAGCATACGAACGAATCGTTGTCCGATCCACAGTTTCTCCTGTGGGAGCGTAAAATTGCTCCTGCCCAGTTTCTGAATTGACTCCTGCCCAGCGTATCCCCCAAATGGCTGAAGTACTATACCCCACTTTAATAGCAGCATTAGGTTCACTACTGGTGGCAGAGGGGTCGGCATATAAGGAAGTAAAGCCATTGTTATAACTCGTTACTTTGTTCCGGTTGAAACTAAGGGTCAGAGTCGATCGCCAATTCAGCTCTTTTTTTCGAATAAACTCTGTCTGTAGCGTAACATCTACTCCCTGATTCGACATCGATCCCGTATTGGCTGACATAAACGTGTAGCCAGTTTCATAAGGAACAACGATGTTGGCAATCAGGTCTCTTATACTATTCCGATAGTATTCAGCCGTGATCGACAGACGATCCCATAAGGTAGCATCGATCCCTATGTTTAATTTCCGGTTTTTCTCCCAGCCTAAGTCAGGATTTGGAGCAGAGGAGCCATCGGGTATGGCCGCGACTGAACCCGCATAATTTCCATAGCTAAAGTTGTATAACCCGCGGGATGCGTATGAACCGATTCTGGAGTTTCCTGTTGACCCATAACTTCCCCGTACTTTCAAGAAATTGATTGTAACATTATTTTTCAGGAAGCTTTCTTTGGAGAGAATCCAGCCAAAACCAGCGGCAGCATTGATGGCCAGCTGTTTATCCCCACCAAACATCGACGACTGGTCAGCCCGAATGCTCGCGGTAAATAGATATTTCTTATTGTAATCATAATTACTTTGAGCATAATAAGATACCGTTGCATTAGACTGATTAGACGAAGATGACGTACGAGTAGTAGCCTGCCCCAGCTCACGGATACGATCATACGTAAAGCCAGATCCGGAGCCGCCTAATAGTGAAGTACTTTGATCCTGAGCTTCAAAACCAAGCAAAACACTCATGTTATGTTTCTCAGCAAATGTCTTGATATAATTCCCCTGCATATATCCCAACCAGCCCAACGTCTGTCGATCAAAAATCTGTAGATTACCGCCTACATTACTTCCTGTTGCATTAAGGGCTGATTTGTAAACACGTTGTTTTCCCTGCAAAAGATTTGTTCCGATTACTCCAGAAAGGGTCAGACCCGGAAAAACGGCGTAATGCAGGTTAGCATTACCATTGAAACTAATTGCTTTATTCTGGTTCTCATTCTGAGCCAATACCGCTAACGGATTGGGGATCCCCAGAAAAGTGGTAAAATTCCCATCAGAATCATAAGGATTAAGGTTAGGTGGCAAGTACGCGTCATTACTGTAATTATCAAGGCCTTCCTTGGTCAGGAAAGAAGGGGAAAGAGTAACGCCTATTTTTATTTTGGGGGAAATCACATTCGTTACTTTCAGACTTAAATCCATCTGTTGCAGGTCATTACCGATAGAACTAGCCTGCTGCTTACGATATGAACCCGAAAACCGATACGTAATTCCTCCTTTCCCTCCAGAAACATCGGCATTAACGGATGTATAACTAGCCTGACGATTTGTTAGCCCTAACCAGTCAGTATTTATAGTTGAGCTACCCGACTGAGCGGCTGCCTGTGAAGCTGTAAAACCATCATTTATCAGAGCTTCCCTCTTCAAAACATAATATTCAGGACCATTAAGTAACTTCAAACGATTAATGAAAGAAGATACTCCCGTGTTAATGGAAACATGAGCCACTGTTTTTCCTTCCTGACCCGATTTGGTGGTAATGATGATTACGCCGTTGGCTGCATTTGCTCCGTAAATGGCAGAAGCAGAGGCATCCTTCAGAACCGAAATTGTAGCAATGTCCTGAGGACTGATTCCGGCTATAGGATTTAGTAGTGTCTCATTGTTAAAAATAGTACTGGCATCTCCGGTAGATTGTTCCTGAATAGGAATCCCATCAATCACAAAAAGCGGCTGTGTTGAAGTCGTCCGTCCACTTCCAATAGCGGTTAGCGTGCCTTGACCACGAATATTAATTTTTACGGGCGTTCCTAGCTGCGTATTAGTTTCAACATAGACACCTGCTGCCAATCCTTCCAACATCTTATCTACACTTTCAATCGGCCGATTTACCTGGAGTTCTTTTGAAGTAAGCTGAGAAACACTGCCAATAACCTCTTCTTTCGGAGTACCATTCGTATAGCCATTCGTCACAACTACCTCCTCCATCTGTAGGTAGTCTGAATGCATAGTGATATCTAGGGTTGTGCTTTTTCCCAGGGGGGGTGATAGTGCCGTTTTCATTCCGATCATCCGAAACTCTAGTTGCGTTGCATCATCCATAGGGACGGTACAGGTATAATTCCCCGTATTGTTCGTTACAGTCAGTACTCGCCCAGTTGATAGCCTTACAGAGACTCCCGGAATTCCCTCACCATTTGCTTGGTCGGTTACTTTTCCACTAATAACCCGACGGGCTGAAACCCGCACCAAAACCTGATTCCCTTCTTTACGAAATGTAAGCTGAGTCAGAGCCGCTAATTCACTCAGCATTTCTGAAAGCGTACCCATATGGTTAAAGTCATATTTACGTTTCAGATTCAATTCACTAGCATCGTAATGAAAATGAACATGAGTCTGCTTTTCAATTTCTGTGAAAAGTTCATGTAACGTAGCTTGTTTTCGCTTGATGGAAAATTGCTGGGCAGAAGCCGCCACGGCACTAAAAATCAGGAGAAAGAGTACACTGGCATATCGTACTTGGTTTATTTTCATTTCTCAGCACTTAAGTAGATCGTTTGTTTCGTTACGGTATAGTTTAAGTGTTTAGAGAAGCAGATTTTATCAATGACCGTTGTAACGGGTTCATTCTGAAATATGCCGGTATACTGCCAGGATCGTACAGCACTTCGGTTAATGACTTTGTAGCCGTAAGTACGTTGAATAGCTAAAGCTATTGTCTCAAAATCAGCATTTTGAAATACCAGTTTCCCATCTTTCCAACCTAAGTCCAGCTCAGTATTCAATACAGTTGTATGCAGCATATTGCCTTTGTATTCTACCTTTTGGCCAGGGTACATGAGGGTACTTTGCTGAGGGGTACTCACCTGAACACTTCCTTTCACCAGCGTAATCGACACTATCTTTTCAGGTGTATAGCCAGCAATATTGAATTCGGTGCCTAGTACCTTCGTATCAACAGAGCCCGTATGAACAATAAAGGGACTCAGGGAGTCATGAGCTACTGAAAAGTAGGCTTCTCCTTCTAGACGTAATTCGCGTTTGTCGCCTGAAAAAGTCTTTGGATAATGCAGAGTACTTCCCGCATTCAACAATACTGTGCTACCATCAGATAGCTGAATGCGTGCTTTCTTTCCATTCGGATTCGTTCGGTGTACCCATTCGACAGGAAGTTGTTGCCTGGCAGGATTCTTTCTTTGCTGAACCAGTAAAAACAGCGTTGATAACCCGATCAACAAAGTAATTGAGGCAGCAACGAACCAATATGATTTTTTACGCGAGGAATAAACGCGTATTGGTGTAGGGTTAATACTATTCAGAAGTTTCGCTTTTTCCAGCTGAAATTCGTGCTGAGGTAAGCGGATGGTCAGAATATCCAATAATGCTTCCGCAGCGGCTATTTCGTCCAATTTTTCAGGATGCGTACGTATCCAGTGTTCCCAAAAAGCTATCGCTTCTGAATCGCTTTTTAAATAATATTGAATAAATGATTCGTCTGCAGCAAAATCTTCTGCCTGATAGTCTTCCATTTCTCTATGGTTTAAATACCAGTGCGAAAACGGATCTTTTTTTACCGGAAATTTTTTAAGTTTTTTATAAACCCTTTCCTAATTACGGATCACATGCTCCTGATTGGCTAAGGATGAACCGATAAAAATTATAACTGAAAGACAAATACGAAAAGACTGGAAAGAATTCTGAAGTGTGTACGAAGTGTTTTTAGAGCTTCAGAAATTTGGTTATATACCGTACGGGGTTGAAGCTCTAATCGGGTAGCGATTTCTTCGTAGCTTAATAATTCAAAGTATTTAAGACGGATGATTTCGAACTGAGCAGGCGTTAGTCTTTGAAGAAATTTTTTAAGTTTTAACCGTGTATGTTCATCCGTTTGTAATTCGATAAGTAAGTCTTCATATGATTGTTCAGACAGAAAAAACTGGGCTTTCTCTATCTCTACATACGCATTCTTCTTTTCTAACTCTTTGAGTATTTTCCGTTTTAGGTAAGTAATTAAATATGCTTTAACGTTTTCAACTGAAGGTAAATCAACCCGTTTAGCCCATAACTCACAGAAGACCTCGTGAATGGTATCCTTAACAAGCTCCTGACTTGGATACATACGGCAACCAAATGAATACATGGCTTGATAGTGCGTTTCATATATATTCATAAACGCATCTTCATTCCCCTGTTTCAATCCATCCCAATCACTAAGTTCTGCTCTAGGCTGCATAAGGGCAGCAAATATAAAAATTATTTATAATGATTATAAATAATAATCCTCTGAATCATATTTTCCCTAGATAATAATAAGAAAGGCTCTCAGGTGGAGAGCCTTTCTTATTATTGATGCTTCATTTTGCTGTCTTTCTTGCAGCAGCTCGGAAGTTTATCGTAGCCTTTTGGGTCGGCGGTTACATCATTGGCATCATACCCCGTTTTGGCAATTGTTTCCTTGATTTTTTCTTCATCTGTCTTCGATGGGTCATACGTAACGGTTACTACCTTGTCAGTCAGATCCAGATTAGCGTCTTTCACTCCTTTCGAAAAACCGAGGTTTTTCTCAATCCGGGCTTTGCACATTTCGCAAATCGCCGACGTTTTGATTTTTACCGTTTTAGGCTCGTCTTTGGCTGATGCAAAAAAGCCAAGCAAAATAAGACAAGTACCTGCTAAGAATGATTTTAACATGATTGTGTTGTTGGTTAAAGTGATAACGTAAAGGGAGGTAAAAACATTCAAATTTCTTTGGGAAAGTTCTTGTAAATCAGCTGCTGCTTTAAGCTACATGCTTACTCATCTATTCACATGTTTCTGCACAATGCAGACAAGTAGCCGCACAGTGGGCACACATTTCATCACTAATGTACACATTTCCATTGCAAAATACGAGTCACGGGTACATAAGCGTGCACAGGCTGCACTTATTTCGGCACAGCTGAATGCAGCTTACACAGCCCATTTCCTGATGGCCCATTTTGGTTATGCAATTCGTAACACAGGCCTCTACGCAAGTTTCTATATTCATACTAAGCAAGGATTTGATTGAACAAAAAAACTGTTTAAGGTTTCATATTGTTTTAAGTTTCTGGTAATCAGATACTTATCTTTTTACCTTGTTTTCATAAGTTTTCTTCAAGATTTACTTAATTGAATGATTTTTGTAAATATGATAATCTCAAACGTATCATTTCAAACCTGAAATACATCTCTACATTTTCAACATCGTGGGCGTAAGTCGAAGATAAACTTGCCCCGATAGGGGTGTTGAACCGTAGAGATTATCCAAGGCCTTGTCTTTCAGGAAAACCGTGCCTTGTATACCTGCCACTAACCAAAGCTTATCCATTTGTGTAATTTGATGGGCAAAGCCCAGGGAAATTGCATTTATATTATAGGCGGTATTTGCAGTTAGCAGCAGTTCCTCGGCTGATTTCTGTACAAATTCATAACGACCATATAATGCCCAGGTTGGGTGTTGCCAGTTCGTTTCCAGCAAAGCAGAATGTTCATTATGATGATCGCCGGACTGGTTGTAACCCCAGGCGGCCGTAGTGGCTAGCCAGCTATTGGCCCCTAATGAGATTATGTTTTGAGCCGAGGCCGTTGTGCGGTCAACATTTTCAGTTGGTTTTAGTAATTCTGGTGACTCGATATGAGCCCTGGAAGCCTGCAATGACCAGTTTTGAGACGGATTCCAGGAAACTCGATAACTATAGGAATCAAAACGAGGAGTATCAAAACTATATCGGTTTTCATTTGGCTCTCTACCCGTAAAACTTGAGCCTTCCAGTTTTATCTGGCCAATCCGAACACCTAATGTGGCAACCCCAAATGTGATGTGTGTAGCATCCTGCCAATGGTGACCTAACGCGGCGTCCGGATTATTAAAAGCCGAAAATCGGTGCATAAAGGCCACTGGCCCCAGTGCCGGTTCGCCAGGATACCCAACATAAGCCGTTACATCTACTTTAGAACTAAATCGTTGCGTATACCCAACCGATAAGCCAGAAATAAAATCATGCGGATGCTGACGATCTACCAATGCGGTTCCTTTCCAGCTTTCTCCGGTTTGAAATAACAAAGGGTAACCATTACCGCCTTCTGTAAGTCGATCCAGCGAAACCATTAAAGTAGCAGCAAACAGTCCGTTTTTACCCACCCGCCGCTGAGCCATAGCCATTACCCAGTTAGGTGCTGACAGGGCTGATTCCTGGCCACGTTTTCCAGAATTATTAAAATTCTGAGCCGTATAGCGTAAAAAGACACTCCCGTGTAGCATATACATCCACTTCGAACGATGCGTCATCCAGGCATATAAAGGCGTAGCATCAGGCTGCCAGGCTGTACCCGATCCATTCCGATTCATGGGTAGACTCAGGGAATACGAATGGGTCATCACCATTCCTTCATGATTCATATGCTCCATGTGATCCTGATTCATGGGCATTTCTTCTGCTTTTCTGGTACTGTCAGAAGGCATAGAATGATGTTCGTGCTGAGCAACGCTCGTTACGCTACTGAATAAAGCGGCAATCAGAATATAGTTTTTCATGGCTTAAACGGGAACAGACTAACCGTTATAACATTACTTATAGGATACTCGTACAAAGGTAGGCGGGTTGAATACCTTTCGGTTTACACGATTCTGGAAGTGATTTACAGGATTTTGTCTTTCCCTGTTTACGAACTGATTAACTATTTCAGACCTGATCGAGCGATACGCGACTCGGGTCATTTTTAAATTGACTCGGTGTTAAGCCCGTTACTTTTTTAAATTGATTCGATAAATGAGCTACACTGCTATACCCAAGTTGGCTGGCAATCTCGCTAAGAGTTTGCTGGCTATAACTCAACATTTCTTTTACTTTTTCAATTTTCAGGCGAATGAGATATTGTTCGATGGTATTGCCTTCACTTTCTGAAAAGAGCTTGCTTAATGAGCTATAATCGCGGCTTAATGCATCGGCCAAATAATCAGACAGATTAGGCCGGCTTTCGTTCAGATGTTCTATATAGGTCAACACCACTGCCTTAATCTGAGCGATAATCTGATCTCGTTTATCCGCTAGTAACTCAAAACCCAAATCATATAACCGCTGTTTGAGTGTTATCCAATCGGAAACCTGGTCAATCAGATCTACCTCGCCCAATTCTACCCGCTCAGGCTGTAGGCCCAGTTGTTCCAGCGTTTGTCGAACCACCAGTTTACAGCGGTCACAAACCATATTTTTGATGTATATTCTCATGAGAATGCCGAGGTGACCCTTTTCAAGTGATTTTTCAGACCCCTAATTGGAACCCGAAAATGCGTTAGTTTTTGATTTTATAGCGGAAACCGGCGTAAATCATTCTTCCAATTACAGGGCCCCAAACCATTGAAGCATCAAAGTGTTGCCCGAACGGATCGTGTGCTCCCATAATTGGGTTTTTCTGGGTGAAATTGGCCAGGTTTTCTCCGCCTGCATATAAAGCCCAGGTTCGGAAATTCTTGGTAACCTGAGCATTGAAATTAGAAAATGCCGGAGCATACAACCAGGGAGAACTTACATCATGTACATGGCCTTCGGTACTATCGGGAATACGCCTTCTTCCATTCCATTGCCAGGTGAAGTCGAGTTTCCATTTCTCAAAACGATCACTCGCCCAACCTATGTTGAACAGGATGCGGTCGCGATTAACAAACATTTTGGGCAGTAATGACAAACTCCCCGACGGATTCAGAATATCCTGCCAGACGTCAAACCAGCGGTAGGCCAGTTTTATTTCCGTTCGGGGTAAGGGCTGAATATTCCATTCGGCCTGAAAACTATTGGCATAGCTTTTCCCACGAAGATTATAAACCCGAATCTGAGCAGCCGTCTCCATATCAACCACTAATTGATTCTGAAAATCAGTCCGGTAAAAATCAAGGGTAAAGCTGCCAGCTTTCTCAAACCAGTGCAGTGTTTTGCTCAGGCTTAGGCCATAATTCCAGCTTTGTTCAGGATTAATTTTTGAGTCTAATACCGTCCAGGTTCGGGAATTAACCAGCATGCCATAGTTTTCAGCCACCGGATTCGGCACCCGCCAACCTTTACCTGCTCCTATTCGTAAACTCATTTCAGCGGGCAAATGCACCAATACATGCAAACGAGGCGTGTAGCGAGTACCGTACATATTGTGAAAATCCACCCGATTACCAGCCACCAGAGTAATCCGATCGGGAATGGTATAGGTATATTCACCATAGACTCCAGGAACGAGTTCCTTTCTCGTAAAGGTTGAGTCCAGGTACTTTTCGTGATAGTCATCCAGTAAAAAGCTAGCTCCTATTTTGTACGTGTGCCGGGTATCTCCAATGATATTCTGATAGATCAGGTTTCCGTAGAGCGTTTGCTGAACCCCAGTATAACGGTTATACCCGAAGCGGGCCGAGGCATCATGATATACCGCATTCATGATAAGAGCCAGTCCTTTGTAAGGTTTTTCCGGAAAAAGCTGAGCCGTTTTGCTGAAGACATCCATTCGCCGGGTCAGGTTACCGAATTCATATACATTTGGCAGATGTTTACCCGCTTCATTCTGACCCCCTGTCCGGTCTTCGTATAAAGCTTTCACACCAAATTGCGTCATCCAGCGGGTGCTTTGATATTTCCATCGATTAACCACATTCGCCTGACCGTATAAGGGTATATCCAGAAAGCCATCCTTATTCTTATCAATCCGGGTCTGTAGGAAACTACCGTGGCTCAGTAAACCAACCGACCATTTATTGTTCAGTTTTTTTGCAAGATTTACATTCAGTTCTCCCCGGCCAAAGCCGTTTGCATAACCATTCAGGAATAGCTTTTCATCACCATCGGGTTTAGCCAGTTCAATGTTAATGGCTCCTGTCATGGCTTCATAACCATTCACTACGCTTCCTACCCCTTTAGATACATCAATGGAGCTAATCCAAGTTCCGGGTGTATAGTTTAGCCCGAACGTAGTATTGAGGCCGCGAATGTTAGGAATGTTTTCAGTATTAATCTGCACATAGGTTCCAGCCAGGCCTAATAACTGAATCTGCTTGGCTCCTGTCACCGCATCACCATAATTTACCGAAACTGACGCATTGGTTTCAAAGCTTTCCGACAGATTACAGCAAGCTGCCTTAGCCAATGATTTGGAGGTGATAATTTCCGTATGAATCGGGTTAAGCTGGTCCAGAGCAGTGGCCGTACTGGTAATCGTTACTTCTTTTAATTGATTATTATTTTGTAGATAGATCGTCAGCGAATCCTGATGAGTAATGGTCAGAGTATCACTTTGATACCCCACTAAGGTAGCCACTAATTTCTGGCCTTGTTTAGCAATGGAGAATTGGCCCTGTGCGTCTGTTTGTGTATTGATCTGGGTGCCAAGCCAAAACAGTGTTACGCCAAAAAGTGGTTCGGTTTTACCATCTGATTTCCGCTCCAGTACACGCCCGCTTAACGTTTGAGCGGAAGCTACCAGACCAGACGCCAGTATCATTACCACACCAAGGGTACGTAGAAAAAACATATTACATGACTTAAAAATGAAACAAAGAAAACCTGCTTCGGGCTAAGATTCCCGAAGTCAAAAACTTGTTCATTAAGTCATCAAATCAAATAGGATTGCACGAAAGAGAGCAGTTCTCGTCCTGAAAGTGGAACCGCAGCCTGCGAAGAATCAGTAGTAGCCGTCTGTAATACAATAGACAAAACGGCCTGAACAAACAGAAAAGAAACGGTTGCAGCAAAGTCAACTACAATCTTTATGAACTTCGCCGTCAGTTTCGTCAGTGATGAAGTATAACTAACGTGTTCATAGCGAGTTTTCTCTTCACAACATTTTTGTTTCTTCAGAACAGTATGTTGGCTATTTCCTGATTTCGAGATACATACTGAACATGATTTCTCCTCCTGTGTAATGAAGGTTATTTTTTTCTTATTCCGGACATGACAGGTGTGTTCTACCAGGCCAAAACCCGTAGAGGTCATCAGAACGATGAACACCATAAACACATTAAAAAGTCGGAACAAGAGAGACGGCTTCATAACCGTAGAAGATTTAGACTGTAAAGATAAAACGTTTTACAAACAGCGTAATAAGTAAATAAAATTTATTTTGAGTATTCTTTTCTAAAAGAGTGTTTCCATTGAAATAAAACTTAATTAGTTAGACAGTAAAACACTATATAACTAACAAAACGAGATCAGCGTGGAAAAGAACGGAAATTCCGTTAAACGATGCTTGATTCCCCTAAAAGCAACTGGCAGCAGATTCTCCGCTCTTTGGTTTTACAGCTAATTTATTCAGAATAGTAAAAGAAATCCTTATCTGCATATTTACTCCATATATATCAAATCGGTTTAAAATATCCTGGAATATTATTCTGAAAAATATAACTATCTATAGAATAATATAACATACTGGCTATCAATAAATAAAGACGATTACTTGATAAATAAACGATAATTTACGTGCCAATATGTCCTGCAAAATTGACAATGATCAAAATAAAATTCTTACTTTCACGCCATACTCCAAATATTAAACTTATTTCCTGCGAGGATCTGCTCTATTAAAACCATTAACCATTCCTTTATGAACAAACGATTACAAATCAGTGCCTTGCTGCTCTTTCTGTTTTCATCTTCATTAGCAATAGCCCAGCAAGTACGTGGAAAAGTTACAGTAGAAGGAGATAATTCTCCATTACCCGGCGTGAACGTCTCCATTAAGGGTACCTCCAGCGGAACGGTCACTAATGCTTATGGCGATTACACCATTAACTTAGGAGCCGGTCAGGCAGTATTAATGTTTAGTTACATTGGTTATCAAAGTCAGGAGGTTTCTGTCGACGGCCGTACAAAGATTGACATTACCCTGAAAGCAGATAACAAACAATTCAATGAAGTAGTAGTAACGGCTCTGGGAATCAGCCGTGACCGAAAAGCTTTAGGATACGCTGCCCAGGGAGTTAACTCGGAAGAATTGATTCAAAATCATCAGCCTAACCTGGTAAATGCCTTACAGGGCAAAGTAGCCGGGGTAACGATTTCAAGCACAGGAGGTGCCCCTGGCCAGGGATCCCGCATTCTGATTCGGGGGATTAACTCCATTGACGTGAGCCGCGATAATCAACCTCTCTTCGTGATTGACGGAGTACTATTGGATAACTCAACGTCAACCCTGGGCGAAGATGCCGCCGGGCGTGGTATGTCAAACCGGGCTGCGGACGTTAATCCCGAAGATATTGAAACCATTAATATCTTAAAAGGCGGTGCAGCAACTGCTTTGTATGGGTTGCGTGGAGCAAATGGTGTGGTAGTGATTACCACCAAATCAGGAAAAGCTGGTGTGTTACGGGCAAATTATACCGGAACTTTCGGTTTTGAAAATGTCAATAAAACGCCCGATGTCCAGGATAAATATACGATTGGCTGGTTAGGCGTATACGATGCTCATAGCTTCTGGCCCTCCTTTGGCCCTACAGTTGAAGAAGCCCTCAAGATTGACCCAACTCACCCGGCAAAACTGTATAATCAGTTTAAGGATGCGTATAGAACAGGGCGTCAGTTTCAGAATAACCTCTC
Source organism: Siphonobacter sp. (assembly GCA_047605205.1). Lineage (GTDB taxonomy): Bacteria > Bacteroidota > Bacteroidia > Cytophagales > Spirosomataceae > Siphonobacter. The sequence continues at coordinate 18,794 of JASGGE010000009.1, read as the reverse complement.
TTTCTCAGGTGGAAATGATAAAATCAATTTCTTGTCTTCTATCTCACACTTAAGTCAGCAGGGCATTATTCCTTTTACGAATTACGAAAAGCTGTCTATGCGGTTGAATACAAATGTTAAGTTCAGCGACAAATTCACCACGGGCGTAAATCTGAATTTTATTAATTCAGGTGGTGACCGCTTTAACGCAGGCCGGTTTACGGAGCTATTAAGTTACTGGTCTCCGCGTTACGATGTACGTGATTATGAAACTGCTGATGGAACCATGAATGCTTATTCTGGTGACAACGGTAACCCAATTTATGTAGCGAAAACCAACAAATTTCACGATAATGTAAACCGCCTGATTGGCGGAGTTAACTTCATGTATAAGCCTCTTTCCTGGCTGACATTTAATTATCGTGCTGGTTTGGACACCTATTCTGAGGATCGTTTGCAAACGGCACCTGGCCCCAAGGGAACAGCTAATGAGTACATCTCCGAAGACAATGGCCTTGGGTTCATCTATCAATATCATACCAATTTCCGGGCTATCACTTCTACTTTTACAGCCAGTGCTACGCACAAGTTTGGCGAAACGCTGAATGCTACCTTACGGCTGGGTCATGACTTATACGATCGTCGCATTCGTAGTTTCGGAGCAGAGGGAACGGAACTTACCGTTTATAATTACTTTGATCTACGGAATGCCAAAACGGTTGTTCCGGTCCAGTCATCAGAAGATTATCGGCTGATGGGTGTTTTCGGTGAATTAACCCTGGACTATAAAAATTATCTATTTCTGACGTTAACAGGCCGGAACGACGTCACCTCCTCGTTACAGTCTCCCAATAACTCGTTCTTTTATCCTTCAGCCAGTTTGGGTTATGTTTTCTCCCAGCAATTCCATTTACCCGAAGCCATTACTTTAGGAAAGCTGCGTGCTTCGTACGCCAAAATTGGTAAAGATGCCGCTCCTTATTCAACGGCTACGGGTTATTCTTCTTATCAAAACCTACCCTCTGGTTTAACTGGTTTTACGCGTGGGGCTTTGCTCGGCAACCCTAACTTACGCCCCGAATTTACCGATACCTATGAAGCAGGATTAGAATTGGGCTTCCTGAATAACCGCCTGGGTCTGGACTTAACCTACTATAACTCGATAAGCAAAGACCAGATCATCAAGGTAGACGTTTCCTCGGCAACTGGTTACGTAACGGCAGCTATTAACTCTGGTGAAATGCGAAACCGCGGCGTGGAGCTGATTCTGCGGGCCACGCCTATAAAAACCACAAAATTTAGTTGGGATGTAAATCTGAACTTTTCGGCGAACCGAAACAAAATCCTCAGCATTCGTCAGGACTTAACTGAAATTAGCTATGCAACAGAATATGGGTATGCCAACTCAACTGTTACGATGAAACTCATTCCGGGCTTAGCGTATGGTAACTTATACGGACGGGCATATCAAAGGTATTATGCAAACGCAAGCGATGAGCAAACCTCCGTTTTGGATAATAACCGCTCCATTGTGATTGGAGCCAACGGATTTCCTGTAATCAGCACAGCTCAGAAATTATTAGGAAACACACAACCGAAATGGCTGGGAGGCCTCAATAATACCTTCCGTTACGGAAATTTCACGTTAACGGCTCTGTTTGACGCTCGCGTTGGTCAGGATCGTTACAACCAGTTGGGTAACTTCTTTTCTGCTTTTGGTATTGCGAAATACACTGAAAACCGTAACGACATCATGGTATTCGATGGCGTTCTGGCCGACGGCACTAAAAATACAAAAGCAGTTTGGCTGGGGCAGGGCGTTGGTCCTGACGGTGTGAATTACGGAAACGGTTTCTACCGAAACGTACACCGCGGCAACTCGCAAAACTTCATTGAAGAGGCTTCCTGGTTTAGACTCCGTTCCGCCAGTTTATCCTACAATATTCCGGCAGCCTTGTTAAAACATTCGGTTGTTAAAAATGCCCGGGTCAGTGTGACGGGTAATAACCTGGCTCTCTGGACAAAATATAGTGGCTATGACCCTGAAGCAAGCACTACGAATAGTGGCAGTAACGTAGACGGCTTTGCTGGTATGACCTACCCTGCCGTTCGTAGCTTCCTGTTTACCGTAAACGTAGGTTTCTAATTACTTCCTTTTTGACTATTATGAAAGTAGCTATAAAACGATTTACTCAAACCCTCCTGCTGGCGGCAACCCTAGGACTGATGTCGGGTTGTAAGGATTATTTTGATTTAAACGATAATCCCAATCTAATTTCTACCCCTCCACTCGCTTCTCTGCTTTCGACGACGACCCAAAAAACGGGACTGAACTCACAGCGGGCTGCGGGAATTACTTCGTACTTTGTGCAATATCTGGCGAGCCCCAGTACCGCAAGCTCAACCGATACGTATCAGGTAACTGATTATACCAGTACCTGGGATGCTGTTTACTTTGGCCTGGCCGACTTAACAGACATGAAAAAATACGCACAGGAACAGGAAGCTTCTGCGTATGTAGGCGTGGCAGATGTCATGCTGGCTTATCACCTTTCGCTCATTAACGATATGTTCGGGGATGCTCCTTTTTCCGATTCATTCACAGGAACGACGTTAACGCCTACGTATGATTCTGCCGAAACACTCTATTCCACCATCATTAGCTTGCTCGATGAAGGCATTACAGAATTAGCCAAAACAGATTCAAAAGTTGCTTTGAGTGCAGCAAATGACCTGATTCATGGTGGAGATATGGCTGCCTGGACGAAAACGGCTTATATGCTGAAAGCCCGGATGCTTAACAAAGTATCCAAGACGAGCTCGTACAGTGCTACTGCCGTTCTGGATGCTGTTTCTAAATCGTATACATCTAATGATGATGATGCCATGATGTCTACATTTTTATTACGGAATCCCTGGGCTCAGGTAGCCCGCAACAACGCTGCTTTATCATTGGATGGATGGCTTTCAGAACAACTAGTGGATCAACTCAATGGTACAACGTATGGTCTGTATGACCCACGGATTGAGAAAATCACCGATAAAACAGTGAATGGCGTGTACAAGGGAACCGTTAACGGAGCCGGAAACGTAGGAGCAGCTAATACTATTAAGGATGAGTGCTATATTTCACTGAACTCTCCGCTAACCGGAGACGACTCACCACTCTTGATTGCTACTTTCGCTGAATTAAAATTTATTGAAGCCGAAGCAGCCTTCCGCTCAGGTGATAAAACCCGTGCTTATACTTCCTATCTGGCTGGTATTACTGCCAATATGGCCAAGTTAGGCGTATCTACAGCGGCTAGTCAAACCTACCTCAGTGACGCCACTGTTGCGGTTGGGGAAGCTGCGTTAACGCTTGATCTGATCTTTAAGGAAAAATACGTTGTAACGTATCTCAACCCAGAAGCCTGGAACGATGCCCGCCGCTATGACTACAAATACAAAAACTTTACGCTGCCCGATAACGCTGCTCTGACTACATTTATCCGCCGGGCGGCTTATCCTAACGGCGAGCAGGCCAAAAACACTTCTAACGTTCCTGCAGAAGTTCCTTTATCTACACCATTATGGTGGGACAAATAATATCGCATACTTAGAAAAGAAGAACTGCCTTATGGAGTGCCCCCAAGAAGTTAAATACTAACTGGGGGCATTTTTTATGTCAAAGCATGAATGTGAATATCCAATACATTCGCAAGATATTCAAGTGATACTTTCGAAATTCCTTTGTTACTGACCAATAAAAACACAGATTAAGGTCGGCTCTCTACTCGAAAAAAATCACTCTTTAGGTGTTATTTCTTCATTTTTGAAAATAGAAAATCCAGGGCTGCTGCATCAGCCATAGGCTGAGCTTTTACTTGATCTCCCAATACAATAATTTCTTTATTCTTAGTTGAATAAGCTGGCCACTGGGCTAATCCTTTGCCATTTGGATTACCACTTATTATGAAATTCAGCCAGTAAGAAGACATATTTTGGGCCAATTCGTAATCAATGGCTTGCCAGGGTCGATCAATAAAAGCCAGATTATCATACGCATAGGCAACTTCGCCCGTGTGGAATGCTCCATATTTAGCGTATTCCCCTGTTCCAGGCACTTTACGGGTAAACCGATAGACGTATACAGGCCTTCCCTGATCACTCTGAATAGTAGCCCAGGCATAGTTCTGAGCACCAAAAATCATATCGCGTGAGAGATTCAACTGCGACTGGGTTGCCTCTAGGTCAGTAGCTCCGGGGTAATACGTCAGAAATGCAGAAGCATCTCTGCCATATTGTTCCTGAATCTGTTTCTGATAATCCCCTGATTTTTTAATTGTTCCCATCAGCAAGCCTTCGTCTTCATTCCAGCCGGTCAGCAGGGCCACATCATTCTGTTTTTTTTCAGCAAAAATTTTACTGATTGCTTCAGACAGGATGTATCCATCCAGAATGGGGCCTCGCATGCCTAAATCTTTTTGCATAATTTCGCTGGCCGATTTTGATCGCAAATCCTCTAAAGAAGAAACTCCCAGAGCCTTCATAAAGGCTTGTCCTTTTTCTTCAGCCACTGCCAGCGAAGGGTATGGAATAGCAAAACTGGCACCACTTTCTGCAATAGCTTTTTTGAATAGCCCTTTTGCCTGCGGGCTAGCCACCAGACAATTTACGCTCATGGCTCCTGCCGATTGTCCAGCAATGGTAACGTTAGCAGGATCTCCACCAAACACAGCAATATTTCGCTGAACCCATTTCAAGGCCGCAATCTGATCCATCAGGCCGTAATTGCCGGAGGCATTGTGGTCCGATTCTTTCGTTAATTCAGGGTGTGCAAAGAAGCCAAACGTGCCAACCCGATAGTTTATACTCACAAACACAATCCCTTTTTTAGCCATGGCTTCTCCATCATAAATAGGTACAGCACTGCCACCACTCGTAAAACCACCGCCATAAATCCAGACCAATACGGGTCGTTTTTCGCGACTGGACTTTGCTCCAGACCAAACGTTCAAATAAAGGCAGTCTTCGCTGATCGGTTCTTTGGGTATGAGAAATTCAGCACTCCACATGCTAAAAGGCACCGGAGAAGCCTGCATTGGGCTTGGGCCAAAGGCTTCACATGCACGAACACCTGACCAGGGGACAAGGGCTTGGGGGGCTTTCCAGCGAAGCTTACCCACAGGTGCTGCGGCAAAAGGTATTCCCTTAAATATCTGAATGCCGTGTTGGTTTATCCCGGAAATCAGGCCTCCATCTACTGCAACTGGCTTTTGAGCGTCCGCCGAAAGGCATGAATACAAAAAGACTAAACAGGAAAGTATTTTTTTCATTGTGGTATAGAGGTTCCGATCAGCTCGTTTAAGGAATTAACACGCCATCCTTAACCATTTATCAATAATAACACCTGACAAAGCAAGGTATTTCCCCGAAGCTTCCGCTACACTATGTAAAATTGTATGTAAAAGAAGTAATAAGCAGCGTTATGGTTAACCCTAAAGGGATGGTTGAGTTGCCCCTGGTTTCTCATCAAATCTACAGAAAGAATCCATTTATCAATTAAAAAGAGTGGATTTGGTTGTGTATGATATTCAGGATGCAGGAGCTCGCTTCTATACCTACATTAACACCCTGCAGCGTGTGATGGAGTCGTGTGCTGAGAATCATAAGGAGTTGCTTCTTCTGGATCGCCCCAACCCAAATGGATATTGTGTAGACGGCCCTATTCTGGAAGATCATTTGCACTCAGGTATTGGAATGCACAAAATCCCGATCACGCATGGCATGACCATTGGCGAGTTTGCCCAGATGCTCAATGGCGAGGGTTGGCTAGCGAATAAAGCCATCTGTAAGCTCCATATTGTAAAAGTGGCGAACTATCGTCACGATTTACCCTATGAACTACCCGTAATGCCTTCCCCTAACCTGAATACCCAGCAATCCATTTTATTGTACCCTAGTCTTTGTTTGTTTGAAGGAACCATTATTAGCCAGGGCCGTGGCACTTATATGCCTTTTACCGTACTCGGAGCTCCAGCTTTAAAAGGCATGTATTCGTTTCATTTTAAGCCCGTTTCTTTAAAAGGCATGAGCGAAACGCCGTTGCATCAGGATACAGAGTGCTATGGGTTAGATTTACGCACCTATAATACCTCTCAGCTTCGTAAAACGGGTAAACTGAATTTAAAATGGGTAATGGAGCTATATCAGGCATATCCGGACAAAGCCCGTTTTTTTGATATGAGTCAGAGCACTCAAATGGGTAATTTTGATAAGCTAGCGGGTACGGAAAATCTAAAAAAGCAAATCATAGCGGGTAAAAGTGAAGCGGAAATCCGGGCAAGCTGGGAACCTGGCCTGTCGAACTTCAAGGCCATGCGAAAGAAATATCTGCTTTATCCCTAATATGAAATGATGCATAAGTGAAAGAATATATTCATATAATTAAAAAATATCATATAAAAAGCCAAAACTAGCGTTTACTTTGAGGTTTGAATCTTCCGCCACGATCGTTCTAACAAAATCTATTAAAACTTTAACTATACGTTCATGGCTCAAACGACCCTAGCCACACCTAACACAAAACCACGCTTCACGGAAAAAAAATACCTCGTGACGCTCATTTTTGTTACTTCTCTTTTTATGCTGTGGGGCTTCGCCATTTCTATTGGCGACGTTCTGAACCGCCACTTTCAGGAAGTACTCAATGTTTCGAAATCTCAGTCGGGCCTGGTTCAGTTTTCAATCTTCGGAGCTTATGCCATTATGAGTATCCCTGCCGGGTTATTCATGAAACGCTTTGGCTATAAAAACGGCGTGCTTCTTGGCCTGGGTCTTTATGCGTTAGGAGCATTTCTTTTTACTCCAGCCGCCAATGCTGAATCGTTCGGTTTTTTCAGATTCGCTCTATTCGTACTGGCTTGTGGCCTGGCCACCCTGGAAACCGTAGCTCACCCCTTCGTAGCCGGTCTTGGTGATCAGCAAACGAGCGATCAACGCATCAACTTTGCTCAGTCATTCAATGGGTTAGGAACCATTATTGGGCCTACTGTTGGGGCTTTTATACTTCTTTCCGCATCAGAAAACAGTGGCCAGCACGATTTGAGCTCGGTCAAAACGCTTTATATGGGCGTGGGTATCGTAATTGCGTTAGTGGCCGTAGCGTTTTCGTTCGTGAAAGTTCCTGCTTTTGAAGATCCTCATTCGGTAGAAGCTGAAGCAGATGCCTACGCCGTCCTGACTGATCCCAAAGATTTAAAAGTTTCCAAAAAACTTTTCCAGCATAAGCATTTTGTGTGGGCTGTGGTTGCTCAGTTTTTCAATACGGCGGCTCAGTCAGGAACCTGGGCGTATTTTATTAACTACGGCCACGAGAAAATGGGCTTCACTGACCAAACTGCCGGCTATTATTTCTCGTTGAGTATGGCTATGATGACACTAGGCCGTTTTGTGGGCACCTATCTCATGCGGTTCATCGCTCCGAATAAGTTACTGGCTATTTTTGCCATGTGCAATGTTGTGATGTGTCTGATCATCGCCCAAAGCTGGGGCTGGCCTTCCTTTGTCGCTTTATTAATGCTGAATTTCTTCTTCAGTATTATGTTCCCAACCATTTTTAGTTTGGGAATTAAAGATATGGGTAAGTATACACAGCAGGCATCTTCATTCATAGCCATGGGGGTAGCGGGCGGAGCCTTTTTTCCCTACATTATGGGCACTATTGCCAATCATGATGTAGCTCATGCTTACTACTTGCCCATTATCTGTTATTTGGTTATTTTCTTATTTGGAGTAAGATTATCAAAATTAAGATAATTCACTAACTATCAGCGTTCTTCATTGGTATGTTAATTATCAATGAAGAACGTTTTTCAGCTTTTCCCGACTCAGTAAATACTTCTTTTTTGAGAAATAGGACAACATACGGCTAACTGTACACTTCTTTTAAGGTTTTTTTCAGGATTGATTTCTTATTTTCGGGGAGATACTGACCTAAGGTTAAACCGCCCCTGGAATGATTAAATATGTCCTTTTTGACTTTGATGGTACGTTGGTAGATTCTAAGAACATCCTTGTTCAGGTCTTCAATGACCTATCCACTAAATATGCTTACCCCAAAGTAAGCTCCGAAATTTGCCCAAAAGTACTTTCCATTGCCGAGCATTGTAAAGCATTAGGGGTGCCTTTCTACCGAATCCCGTTTTTATCTTTTGAGTTTCTGGGAAAATACCGAAAATCCGTTCCCAGACTAACGCTATTCGACGGCTTAAAAAATGTCCTGACCGAGCTTAGCAAACGGGGTTATCTGATTACTATTCTGTCTTCTCATTCAAAGCGAACTATTCAGAGTTTTTTAAAAGCTAATCAGCTCACCAATATTCATACGCTACACTCTTCCCAAAGCATTTTTGGCAAAGAAAAAATACTTGGTAAGTTCCTCAAAAAGAATCGATTAAAGAGTTCAGAAGTAATCTATATTGGTGATGAAGTACGTGACATAATAGCCTGTCATACCTACGGTATAAAAGTTGCCTGGGTAAGTTGGGGGTATGATACGTATGAACTCATTCAGCCTCAAAGCCCCGATTTTATCATCCACTCACCCGATGAAATCCTGCAAATTCTGCAAGCCCAGTGAAAGCTTTGCTGGTTATTCAATAAATTCGATCACGGTAAAGACCGTAGTAAACGGAGCCAGCAGACTTCCTAACTTTTTCCAGAATCAAGGTTATATCTTCGCTGAAAATCGAGACACATGAAAATGCTGGTAGTTGAAGATGAGCAGGATTTAGCAGAAAGTATTTCGGCTTATTTGTCGAAAGAAGGATACCGCTGTGAAATGGCCTCTACTTTTCATGAAGCCGATGAAAAGCTATATTTATATGAGTATGACTGCGTAATTGTTGACTTAACCCTGCCGGGTGGTGATGGCCTACAGTTGATAGAAACCCTCAAAAAACGCGTAGCCTCAACCGGAATTATTATTATTTCTGCCCGTAATGCTCTCGAAGACCGTATTAAGGGGCTGGAGGTCGGTTCTGATGATTATCTGACAAAGCCTTTCCACCTATCTGAGCTGAATGCCCGGATAAAATCATTGATTCGCCGGCGGAATTTTGGCGGACAAAATGATATTCAGTTTAAGGAAATTCAGGTCATACCGCACGCTCGAAAGGTATTTGTAAAAGGCCAGGAAACCGTTCTTTCCCGGAAAGAATATGATCTGCTCCTTTACTTTTTTTCAAATATGGACGTAGTCTTAACCAAAGCATCTATTGCTGAACACCTTTGGGGTGATCATATAGATTCGGCCGATTCGCTGGATATGGTCTATTCCCACATTAAGAATCTGCGTCGTAAACTGGTTGAGAAAGGTTCAGAAGATTACATTCGGTCAGTCTACGGAATTGGCTATAAATTCAGTTAGGTTGTGAGGTTACTGGAAAAAACAAACCGCATTTATCTCGCCTTTTCATTAAGCCTTTACATCGTAACGGCCTTTGCTCTTTATTTTCTTGTCAAACTCCTGATTTACGATGAAGTAGAAGGCAGGTTACTAACTGAAAAGCGAGATTTTCTGGCATATGTAAAGCATTTTCCTTTTACAAAAAACTCCTATTTCGTTGAGAATAAAATTGAGGTTGATCCTGGCAATTTGCCTGCTCATTTCACCGAAACTTTAAAAGATACGCTTATTCAGGATCGATATACAAAAGAATTTATTCCCTATCGGCAACTTACCTTTTATTCGAATGTCAATAATACAATGCACCGGATTTCCATTCGGAAATCACTAATCCAGACGCATCGACTCATTGAAGCCATAACCGTTACCATGATAACATTCCTGGGCCTCCTGATGTTAGGTACCTTTTGGTTTCAAGGACGGCTTTCGGGTAAGCTCTGGCAGCCTTTCTACGACACCCTGGCCCGGGTAAAATTGTTTCAGCTTTCAAGAGGAACACCACTTGAGCTAGCCCCTACCCAGGAGATAACGGAGTTTTCGGAATTGAATGAGGTCCTGCAAAAAATGTCTAACCAGATTTTACTGGACTATTATCACCTGAAAGAATTTACCGAAAATGCCTCGCATGAATTGCAAACTCCGCTGGCTATTATCAATGCAAAAGTAGAGCAGCTTTTTCAGTCAGAGGGGCTTACCAAAGACCAAAGCCGCTGGATTCAAAGCATTTATTCAGCTTCCCGGCGTATGTCACGCTTAAATCAGGGCTTGTTGCTGTTAGCAAAGATTGAAAACCGGCAGTTCCAGGAAGTAAAAGAAGTGAACCTAACGGAAGAGTTTGTGGAACGGCTGACCGATATGGACGAAATGCTGACTCACAAGCAGATTCAACTGGAAATATCCATTCAAGCACCCTTCGTTACACCTCTTTCCCCGGTTTTAGCTGAAAGCCTGGTGACTAATCTCATTAGTAACGCAATTAAGCATAACGTAGCTGGTGGTTCTATAACTTTGTTTAGTACTGAAGATCTGCTTTGCCTGAAGAATACTGGGGAGCCCCTTCAGCTACATAATCCAAAAGAGCTTTTTTCAAGATTTAAAAAAGAGTCTGACTCTGATTCCGCTGGCCTGGGTCTGGCGATCGTCCAGCAAATCTGCGAAAGCTACCAGCTAAGCATTGAATACACAGAAACCGAAGGGCTACATAGTATGTTCGTACAAAGGCATGTATAAACAAATAAGACTCCCGTAGGAGTCTTATTTGTTTATGAAATCTTTTTAGCGGTTATAAGTGAACAACTTTAAGAATGATATAGTCTTTACGGGTAGAGTCACTAGTAAGAAAGCTACCCGAATCCAGCCGATTAATATCAATTCCTGATTTAGTCAAATATACTTTTATGCTATTTGCCTGTTTGAATACATTACGCTTATTAATTTTCTTTGCGGTTACTCCCGTAAATTTGATCTGAAGGTTAGGATATTTCTTCATTACTTCTCCCACTTCGTCCACTGCTTTTACCGACTCGGATGTCGGCTCGTTCGTAGCCGGACTAAATGCAAGCCCCTCAAAAACAAACACTTTACCAGGAACCGGAGCCGGTTCGTTAAGATATTGCGTTAACTTGGCTGCTACTGAATTACCAGTTGCTGCTGGGGTGGTTGTACTTGCCACAACCTTAGTTTGAGTCGTAGTATCTGCATTCAAAACGGAAGAATCCGTCGGAATGGCCACTTCCTCTGCTATCGGGCGTTCTTCCCTGGTTTTCGCTAAAAGATCTTCGCCGTATTTTTGCCAGCCAAACCAGGCGGCACTTAATACCCCGACAATGGCTAAACCCGTTATAATCCCTCGCCAGGGAATATTTTCGGAAGACTCTTCCTGCATATACTGAAAATCGCTCGAGCGGGTTGTACGGGCCACCAGCTCTTCTTCTACCGGTTGTTCTACATACCCTAAATGGCTCAGATTTTCAATACCTAATGTATTAGTCAGGCGAGAGACCAACTCTGAATCAGCCTCTGCCAGAATATAGTCTTTCTGATTTGAGATTTCCAATGCCAGGCCAACTGCGTCTAACTTCTGATCCCTCACAACTTTAGCAAGAGCATCGAACGTCATAAAGGATAAAACACCTAATATACTCGTAGCAGAAGAGTTTCGCACCCGAACATATAGGCTTATCATCGTAATGAGTGGGCTACGTTTATCGGGGAGCAAATGACTGAATAAATTACTACCTGACTGAATAAGCTTCGCTCCCTGCTCACGGTCACGCAAACGAGAGGCTATTCGACTAATTTCATTTCCATCAAAGTTTCCCCGGTTCAGCGTTTTAAATAAAGCATTGGCACCGCTTTCTGTAGAGGTTCGTTTCAACAGAGCAGCAACCATTGATACCGCAGAAGTATCTAATGCCTGACGAGTTTTATCGGGAGCTTCATTTACATATGAAGCCATAATCTCTACTAATTCAGCCGAGATATGTTCTTTCAAATAAGTAATAATGTTCATTAGGTAGTAATTAGGAGGTTCGTTTATCACTCCCAGCCGTCATCTGATTTGGGCTTAGGCTTGGCAACGGGCTTTTTCTGGGTTCCAGACGTTTTGCCTCCTCCAAATGAGGTAATGGTTTGGTCTTTATCCGCACGTGTGAAAACTCTACTTACGATTTTCCAGTCCGATCCGATTTTCATTAGCGATAAAAAGTCTACAAATTTAAATGATTCCAGCTCCATTTCGAGCACTGCGGAGCCCGCTGTATTCAGGTAACTGTACGAAACAATGCGTCCATTCCATTTTGCTCCACCCTGGGGAGTGCGTCCAATAAATTCGCGTACAGGTGTACTCGTTACGCGGCCGTCCTTTAAACTTCTTAAGTTAGCCGTTGGATAAAAAGCTCTATTCAAGCGTGCTGTATCACCATTGGCACCGCCATCCAGGTAATTTTGTAATGTTATTTTAATTAGTTCATCGTCACTTTGGGCCTTTGCTACGAAGCCCGTTAATACGAGAATTGCCAGAATCAGGAAAGTTTTCATGTTTTGTTGCGAGATATGACGCACGAATAACGGTAAAAAAAATATTTTTTTAGTGGCCACGAAGAATTTCCATCTAAAGTGTTCTTCCTGGTGTTTTTTTCTGTAACAAAACTTGAGTGATCCGTTGAGTAGTTTCTTCAAGCGTCCGGAACTTCATTCCTATTGTACTTTGAACCTTATGGGCCGAATACTGAAATTGCTGTTGTGAGCTTTTAGCAGTCTCTTTTGTTACCAGAGGGCTTTTGCCCGTAAACCAGGCCTTTATTGCCTCCCAACGCCAGGCCACCTCAGCCAAAAAAGGAGTTACCCGATAGCGAGGAGCCTTCTTCCCGCTATATTGAGCTATCAAACTGAAGAAGTGCTGGTACGTGGTGTATCCTCCGTTTACGATAAAACGTTCTTCCTTAATATCATTGATCGTAAGCTGATAAATAGCCTCTACGACATCTTTAACGTCTACATAATTAAGAATTCCTGATGTATAAAAAGGCTTTTCATCAAATACGTATTTAAACAACGCCGTACTGCTTTTATCCCAGTCGCCCTCTCCCAACACAATGGAAGGATTCACAATAACTGCAGATAATCCCTCGGAAATGCCCCGCCAAACCTCCAGTTCACCCTGATATTTAGACCTGGCATAATGGGTATTAAGCGGTGATTCCTCCCATTTTGCATTTTCATCGATTGTAACGATTCCTCTTTGGTTTGAACCCGGCGTAACTCGCCCCAGGGCCGCAATTGAGCTAATATACGTCAGCTTAATACCCTTCTCCCGTAAGCAGACATTCACAACATTCGCTGTTCCCTCTACATTGACACGATAAAGCAACTCTTTTTCTTTCGGTAAGAAAGAAACAACTGCCGCTGCATGAACAACATACTCGCACCCTGCAATTGCTTTCTCCAACGACAATACATCAAGAATATCTCCTTCTACCCATTCCATTAGAGGTGCAATATCCTGAACCAGAGAAAGGTCACTGGCAGGGCGTTTTAATGCACGAACTGCCATACCTTCAGCCAGAAATTTGCGAGCTATTGCACTGCCTATCAGGCCGTTGGCTCCAGTCAAAAGAATCATTCAAACAGGAATTACAAATCATATTGGACTTCAAGCCACAAAAATAAGTAGCTAATACTCCTCTACATAATTTCATTTCATATTTTATGAGAACGCAACTACTTAACTATGGCAGAATACATCCCATCCAATAAAATAGCGAAAACTCATCATTCAGGCAACCTATACTTAGTTAAATTAAATCATTTATATAGATAAAATACTTATATTGATTTTATGGGATTTTCTATACTTGCGGTTAAAGGAATAGAATACCTGCATAGACTATCTCTAATGAAGTAAGCCACACGTATAGACATAACGTTTTCACTCCTTCCAAACTTTCACACAAACCCTTCCCTGTTTTCCGGCGATGCAACGGAGTCTTTAGTTACTTTTGCGAATCAAATTACTTTGCATGTCTGAAAAGAAATTTAATCGAACGACCGTCACGGCGGCCTTAATCTATGCCAATGGCCCCATTCACATCGGGCATCTGGCGGGCTGCTACGTGCCTGCCGACGTATACGTACGCTACCTGCGAGCTAAAGGTGAAGATGTTGCTTTTATTTCAGGTACTGATGAACACGGTGTGCCCATTACCATTCGGGCCCAAAAAGAAGGCATTACGCCGCAGGAAGTTGTTGATAAATATTACTCGCAAATCAGGAAATCTTTCGAGGATTTTGGAATTGACTTTGACATCTACTCACGCACTTCCAAGCCGGCTCACCATGAAATGTCTCAGGATATTTTCCTTCAACTGTATAATCAGGGGAAATTTATAGAGGAAATTACTGAACAATACTACGACGACAAAGCCAGGCAGTTTTTGGCCGACCGGTATATTGTGGGGACTTGTCCTGTCTGCGGAAATGAAAATGCTTATGGTGATCAGTGCGAGCGTTGTGGTACTACGCTTAGCCCAACCGAGCTAAAAAACCCACGCTCGATGCTATCGGGCGAGCCCCCTATTCTGAAAAAGACCAAGAACTGGTACCTGCCCTTAGATACCATGCAGCCTGAATTGGAACAATACGTAGCGTCCCATCCTGAATGGAAAACAAACGTAGCTGGCCAGGTACGTTCATGGCTTAATGATGGGTTGAAGCCCCGTGCCATGACCCGTGACCTTGATTGGGGTATTCGGGTACCGCTGCCAGATGCCGAAGGAAAAGTGTTGTACGTCTGGTTTGATGCTCCAATTGGGTATATCACTTTCACCAAAGAATTAAAAGGAGCCGACTGGGAAAAATGGTGGAAAGCCGAAGATACCCGCATTGTTCACTTCATTGGAAAGGATAATATTGTTTTCCACTGCCTGATTTTCCCGGCAATGCTCATGGCAGATGGGCGTTTTATCGGGGGAGCCGATAATGTTCCTGCCAATGAATTTATGAATCTGGAAGGCGACAAGATTTCAACCTCCCGCAATTGGGCGGTATGGTTACATGAATATCTGGAAGAAATGCCCGACAAGCAAGACGTACTCCGGTATGCTCTGCTGGCCAATGCACCAGAAACGAAAGATTCTGAGTTTACCTGGAAGGATTATCAAACCCGTAATAATTCAGAGCTGGTGGCTATTCTGGGTAATTTCGTGAACCGGGCCATTATCCTGACTGAAAAGAATTTTGGCCCAGCCGTTCCGGCTCGTGGCGAATTAATTGATGCCGACTTAAACCTGCTTGAACAACTGGCTCAATTCCCCGGAAAGATTGCCGACGCCCTGGACAATTTCCGCTTCAGGGAAGGCTTAAGCCTGTTTATGGAAGTGGCCCGCCTGGGAAATCAGTATCTGGCAGCTACCGAACCCTGGAAAGTGGTGAAAGAACATCCCGAACGGGCCGCCACAATCCTGAACCTAAGTTTGCAGCTAACGGCTTCTTTGTCCATTCTGGCGGAACCTTTCCTGCCCTTTACGGCTACCAAACTTCGGCAGATGCTCAATTTCCAGGAAACCAGCTGGCTGGCAGCGGGTAAGGCTACTCTGCTGCCCGTAGGCCACCCAATTACTAATCAGGGCCTCTTGTTTGAAAAAATTGAAGATTCAGTAATTGAAGCTCAGGTACAGAAATTACTGAATACCAAAAAAATGAATGAGCTAGCCAGTAAAACTCCCGCTCCTGCCAAAGATGTAGTTACTTATGATGACTTTGTGAAGCTTGATTTGCGAATTGCAACCATCACAGAAGCCATTGCCGTACCGAAATCGAAGAAATTACTAAAATTAACCCTTGACACTGGTATGGACCTTCGCACCGTGGTAAGTGGCATTGCAGAACATTTCTCACCAGAAGAAATTATTGGCAAACAGGTTACCCTGCTGGCCAATCTGGCTCCCCGAAAAATGATGGGAATTGAATCTCAGGGAATGATTCTGATGGCTGAAGACCGGGATGGTTCTTTGCAGTTTATAAAACCAGGCGAGCCCCTCTGGAATGGCGGAACTGTTTCATAGTGTAAATACCCTAAGGCTCCCATGAAAAGAAACGCCAATAAAAAAACGTGGCGTTTCTTTTTGTTTATTACTTTTCATGATATCATCAGTTCCCTTCGTATTCTTTCTTTAAGATCCGCCAAAATCTCATCTATTTCCGCTTGATCCTGTAACTGAAGCCTCAATGATAGCTCCAGCAAACGAATTACGGGGATCTCGGCAGTATCAGACAACCTTGCCCAGTAACATGGATCCGGAAAACGCCGGTTGTTTTCCCAGTTACATACCGTGTGCTGCTCAACCCCAACCAGCATAGCCAGTTTAAACTGTGTTAAAAGCTGTTTTTCTCGCTGTTTTCTAAGTAAAGTACCGAAGGTAGTCATACGAATTGATCATTTGTACTATTTAAAGATGAAGCTCAAGTAATTATTCCTGATCAATATACTGTCAATTAACAACCCAAAATGTAACCTAAAAAATCAAAAAAAAATTAAAATAATTACATAAATTACTAATTATCAGTATCATTTTTTTACTAAAAATAAAACAGATCCGTACGGTCCCCCAAGTACAGGCCTCAACACAAGAATTGTACTATTCCACTATTCAGCTTTGGGAAGATAATTAAAATATCACACCCTGTGATCACTTTATCACAGGGTGTGATAGGATAAGTAGCCCAGTATTAATTACCATTGCATAAGTAATGTATTGAGTTAATAACACTACCTGATTCAAGATGTCTCACGCATTGAACCTGGAACGGATCGTAGCTCAGTTACCCTTAAAAGTAACCAGTCAGAAACAGACTTTACAAGAGCATCCTGATTATCCCAGTATGAATACCCTTTCAGAGGTATTCACTCAATGGCATGTAGAGAATCTGCCGGTACGGATTCGCCCTGAACAACTTTCCGAAATTACCTATCCTGCCATTGCCCAACTGCAGCAGCAGAATGATTCCTATTTTATAGTATTAAATAACGTTCAGAATAACCAGGTCTTTTTCTACGATTCTGATGCCGGCAATACCGTTCTTCCGCTGGAAGAATTTATCAAAGTATGGACAGGGGCAACCCTTCTATTTGATATTACTGACCATTCGGGCGAGCCTAATTACGAAGCGAATCGAAAGCAGGAACGCCTGGGATTGTTTCGTCGTACGGCAAGCATCCTCTTTTTGGGAGCCTGGCTCCTATCAGGATTCGCCCTCTGTACTACCTATTCTACATTCTTTCTCAATCTACTAAATGTACTTGGTTTAGTTGTAAGTGGCTTCCTTGTTGCTACGCAGCTAGGGAATGGCAGAGCCCAGTCTATCTGTCAAATTGGTAAAAAGGCAGACTGTAAGCGTGTTCTTGAGTCGCCAGCCGCTACCCTCTGGGGTTGGTTATCCATGAGTGATGTAGGCCTCATCTGGTTTAGTGGTTTCTGGTTCAGCCTCTGGATAGCTCATTTAACAGGATACACCAATGAAATGGCCTCTTTACTGGCCTGGATGAGTCTCCTCGCTGTTGGGTATGTACCTTTTTCCATCGGGTATCAATGGCTACAAATTAAACAATGGTGCGTATTATGCCTGCTGGTGCAAGTCATTCTTCTGGGTAATGCAGTACTATTATTTCCCTATTTCATTCCGCTTACTTTTTCAACCCAGGTAATTTTTCAATTTGTTTTTGCTTTTGGAATAACCACAATTGCATGGCTTCAGGGAAAAACATTCCTGACACAAATTCAGTCTATTCCTACTTTACGGCGTGACATAAATCGGTTCAAATATGATACGGAATTATTTAAAACCCTTTGGCAAAGCCAGGAACCTATACCTTTTTTTGAACAGCCAGTAGAAGTTCGGATTGGACCTAAAGAAGCTCCATACCAGCTTATCATGGCAACGAATCCGTACTGTAATCCATGCGGATACATGCACGAGCAATTGGAAACCCTCCAGTCTCAATTACCCGATGATCTTTCCATTGTGTTACGGTTTACGATAAACCCTGAAAAAATAAAAGATCCACGCAATCAGGTAGCTCTTCACTTATTATCTGTTCCGGATAAACTACAATCTGAAGCATTAAAAAACTGGTTCCGGAAAAAAGAGTATTCCGATTGGTCACAACAATATCCCGTTGATATTTTACCTGAAACACAAGAGATATTAAATCAACACCATATCTGGTGTAAATGGGCCGGTATCAAACATACACCTACCCTATTTCTAAATAATCGTATACTGCCGCAGCACTTCAATGGTCAAGATCTTTTGTACCATTTAAAACAATTAATTTATTTCCAAAAGGATTTGGTGTAATTCTTATATACAAATCATTTTTTTAACTTAAATTCAAACAATCATGAAAAAACAATCCTTAGCAAGTTTCAAACAATCAGCTTTGAACAAGAACGAGATGAAATCTATTACCGGTGGTGCAACTTATGCATGCCAATGTAATGGAATAGGTACCTGGACTGGTAATTATTCTTCAACAACTCAAGTTGTGGATGCTATATGGAAGTATTGTTCAAATGGAGGGAGCTGCCATCAATTATAATTATTAAAGACTGAGTTAATAATTATAATTTTATTTATTAACATGGTTTGTAATTTAAAGTATAATTACAAACCATGTTAATAAATATTGTAATTTACATCCACATTATTCAACTTTATTTAAAGAATAAAAATAAAAGCATAATAATAGTTATGTATCGTATTTAAATATAAATATATTGTAATATTCATTTAAATTTTACTTAACAATTAATCATCATGCTAAAAATTGTCAGTATTCACTATTTATTCTTTTTATTATCTATGC